>JBOGDX010000415.1:0-3316 GCA_050743225.1 Actinomycetes bacterium
GCTGTGTTCCATTCGACCGCGCGAGCCCTGGTCGGCGTGGTCGTCACCGCGACGCTCGCGCTGGAGGTTGCGGCGATCTGGCTCGCCGCAGGGCTGGAGCCGCTTGGCCAGCCAGTGGTCTCCGCGGTCGGTGCCGTGGCCGCGAGCGTCGCGGGAGCGATCATCGTTTGGCGCTACCCCCGCCATCCGGTCGGATGGTTGCTCGCAGTTCTGCCCTTGACACAAGCGCCCTTCGACGCAGCCCTCTTCTATGGGCGCCACGGATATGCTGCCAGCTGGCCCGGCGCCACCTATGCCGAGATCGTGAGCCTCTGCTCCTGGCCGCTCGGCGGTCTGGCGATCGCGTTGCTGTTCCTGATCTTCCCGGACGGCCGGTTCCTCTCCCACCGCTGGCGGTGGGCAGTGGGCGCGTGGAGCCTAGGGGCCGTCATTGCGGTCCCTGGGTGGCTGCTCAACCCTCGTCTCGGTGAGGACCTCAGCGCGGGGGTCAACCCGTTGGCCTCAGACGCTTCCTGGATCGAGCCGGCGTACATCCTGGGTGCGGTCCTTATCGGCACCTCGCTTGTCGTCTCGGTGGTGGCTCTCTTGGCGCGCTTCCGTCGCTCTCGGGGAGTCGAGAGGCAGCAGCTGAAGTGGGTTCTGCTTGCAGCCGCCCTGTTCGCGGTCGTGATGCCGGCGTCGGCACTGTTGTGGACTTTCTGGACCCCGATTCAATACGCGGCCGCTGTGGTGCCGCCGCTCTTGCCGATCGCCGTATGCGTAGCGATCATTCGGCATCAGCTTTACGACATCGATCTGGTGATCAGCCGCACCGTGGTCTACGGCACACTCACCGCGGTGCTGGGAGCTATGTACGCCTCGGTCGTGCTGGTCGTTGGGGCCGTCGTCGCTTCCCCAGTGGCAGCGGCCGCAGCAGCGCTGGTCGTGGCGGTGGCATTCCGGCCGCTTCGCGCCCGGATCCAGGATCGGGTGGACCGGCGCTTCCGACGGGCGCGGTACGAATCCCGACGGGTGATGACCGACTTCGTGGACCGGCTCCGGCGCGGCGAGTCGGACGCCGACAGCGTCGAGGAGTCACTGCGCATCGCCGTCGGAGACGACGACTTGGCACTGCGTTTCCGCTCGGAGGGCACGACCTATGACGTCACAGGTCGGCCGCGGGTGATGGAGCCCACGCCCGGCCGACTCATCACCGCGATCGACACCGGGCACCACGTCGTCACGCTCGTCCGCCACCGTGAAATCGACTCCAATTTGGTGGCCGACGTCGTCGACGCCGGCCGCCTCGCGCTGGAGATCGCTGCGCTGCATATGGAGCTGCGACGGCGATTGGAGGAGCTGGACAGATCCCGGGCGCGGATCGTCGCAGTCGCCGACGAGGAGCGCCGCCGCCTCGCCAGGGACCTCCACGACGGCGCGCAGCAGCGGCTGGTCTCCATCGGGCTGGGCCTCCGTCACGCCCAGCACGCGCTCAACGGCAGCGCACCAGTCGAGGTCGACCGGACACTCGACGCCGCCGTCGCCGAGCTGGGCAACGCCATCGACGATCTGCGCGAGCTCGCCTCCGGCCTGCGCCCCGCGTCGCTCGACCACGGGCTCGGGTCGGCGCTGCACGAGCTGGCAGCCCGGTCGCCGATCCCGGCCGTCGTTCGCGGCGATTCAGAGCGGTTCCCTGGCGAGCTTGAGGCGGCGGCATATTTCATCGCATCCGAGGGCCTCACGAACGCGATCAAGCACGCGTCCGCCCATCAGGTGACGCTCGCATACGCCCGAGCCCAGGGGGAACTGGTGCTGACGGTCACCGACGACGGGTCAGGGGGAGCCAGCGCACGCCGCGGCACCGGACTCCTCGGCCTTATCGACCGGGCGCGCGCCCACGGGGGCAGCCTCACCATCGACTCCACACCTGGGGCAGGGACCCGGCTGACTGCGAGGTTGCCATGCGCGTGATCGTGATCGAGGACCAAGCGCTGCTGCGTGACGGGCTGGTGCGGCTGTTCACCGACAAGGGTCACGACGTCGTCGGCTCAGCCTCCAGCGCCGCAGGCCTAGAGGATCTGGTCGACTCCGCCAACCCCGACCTCGTCGTGCTCGACATCCGGATGCCACCCACGTTCACCGACGAGGGGGCCACCGCCGCGCGCACCCTCAAGTCCGCCCACCCGGGGCTCGGTGTCCTGCTGCTGTCGCAGCATGTCGACAAGAGTGTGGTCGACTTGGTAGCTCATCCAGGGTTCGGCTACCTCCTCAAGGATCGGGTCTTCGAGGTCGAAGAGTTCCTCGACGCCGCACTGCGCGTCGCTGGCGGCGGCTCGGCGCTAGACCCCAAGGTCGTAGCCGCGCTCGTCGCCAGCCGGGAGGAGGGGCCCCTCGCGCGTCTCTCCGACAGGGAACGCGATGTGCTCCGGCTAATGGCCGAAGGTCTGACCAACGCGGGTATCGCCGGACGGCTCTTCCTGAGCGCACGCACAGTGGAGGCGCACGTCGGGAACCTGATGACCAAGCTCGAGATCACGGACTCCGACGAGCAACACCGCCGGGTCGCTGCGGTCTTGTCCTACCTGCGCGCCACCCGCTGATGCCACTACGTGGCAGCACCTAATCGAATGGCGTACGACGCCCGATGCGGCGGGGTGGGGCTGATTCCTAGCGTTTAGACATGACCACAAGAACCTTCCGCATCGGCATCTGGGTCCTTGCGGCCATGACCATCTTCAACCTCGTATTGCACGCGTCCGGCCTTTTCGCTATCGCCCACGACGAGGACGAACGCCTCGTGTTCTCGTCGCTCACGGCGCTCAACGCGCTCGGCCTCGTCGTCGCACTGGTTCCGCTCCGAGCAGGCGAGCGCTGGGCTTGGCTCGCCAGCTGGATCCAAGTCTTGGCAACCGCCGCCGTGTTGCCGATCGGCTTGGCATCCGGCGACAAGACGGCGATGCCCTACGGCTACCTCGGCTTCGCCGTCGTCATGGCCGTCGGCCTACTGCTTGCTCGACCCGCCGGTGACGATCTCCCGGGACGAGCGCAGACTGCGTGACGAGATTCGGCAACCCTCCTCTTACCCTCCAGATTCAGTAGGCGCCAACAGGAGTCGATCGGCTACAGTCGGAGGTGTTCGAGACAGCGAACACCGCGTAGATACAAGCGATTCGGCTGTTTCCCGAAACGTTCGGTAGCAATAGGTAAGCCTCTGAGTTTGTCCAGAGGTCGCAGGTTCAGCTTCTGCCCCCGCTGCAAAGGTAAAACCCCAGGTCAGAGGCGGTTCTCGGAGAAATCCGAAAGCCGTCGTTGGCGTTCCCCGGCACCGCATGTAGGC
>JBOGDX010000416.1:0-3299 GCA_050743225.1 Actinomycetes bacterium
GTGTCGAACATCTCGACGGCCATGACGCCGGTGACGCCGAGACCATCGGCGATCCGTAGCGCGACCTGCTGGGCGGCCAGGGCGTGCTCCTCGGTGACGGGCGCGGGGGCGATGACCTCGCGGCAGATGCCGCCGACCTGGACCGTCTCGACGACCGGCCAGACCGCGGCCTGGCCGTGCGGACTGCGTGCGACCAGTGCCGCGAGCTCGCGGGTGAACTCGACCCGTTGCTCGGCCAGCAGGGGCTCGCCGTGGGCCAGCCAGTCCGCCGCGGCGCTGACGTCGTCGACGAGGAGCACGCCCTTGCCGTCGTACCCGCCCTTCGGCGTCTTCAGCACGACCGGCCAGCCGACCTCGCCGCCGAACGCCGAGAGCTCCTCGGCGCTGCCCACGACGGTCCAGCGCGGGCAGGGCAGGCCGAGCTCGGTGAGCCGGCGCCGCATGAGGACCTTGTCCTGCGCGTGCGCCAGCGCGTCCGGGCCCGGCCGCACCACGACCCCTTCGGCCAGCAGCGCGCGAAGGTGCGCAGTCGGCACGTGCTCGTGGTCGAACGTGAGCACGTCGCAGCCCTTGGCGAAGCGCCGCAACGCCTCCAGGTCGTCCTCGGCGCCGACCTCGGTCTGCGGTACGACGTGCGCAGCGCTGTCGTCGGCGTCCCTCGCGAGGACCCGCAGCGTGATGCCGAGCCCGACGGCCGGTGCCGCCATCATCCGGGCGAGCTGGCCGCCGCCGACCACGCCGACCACGGGGAAGCTCATCCCGGGGACCCTACCGACCGGCTCCCTCGAGTTGTCAGGCCGCTGCCGCGTCAGAGGCCGAGCTCGCGGGCGATGAGCATGCGCTGGACCTCGGAGGTGCCCTCGCCGATCTCGAGGACCTTGGAGTCCCGCCACATCCGTGCCACCGGGAACTCGTTCATGAACCCGTACCCGCCGTGCACCTGCGTCGCCTCGCGCGCGTTCGTGACGGCGATCTCGGACGAGTACAGCTTCGCCATCGCCGCCTGCTTGGTGAACGGCTCGCCCCGCAGCATCCGGGCGGCCGCGTCGTAGTACGACAGCCGCGCGGTGTGTGCCCGCGTCTCCATGTCGGCGATCTTGAACGCGATCGACTGGTTCGCCCCGATCGGCCGGCCGAACGCCATCCGTTCGCGCGCGTACTTCACCGACTCGTCGACGCAGCCCTGCGCCAGCCCGACCGCGAGCGCGGCGATCGCGATCCGCCCCTCGTCGAGGATCGACAGGAACTGCGCGAACCCACGCCCCTGCTGGCCGAGCAGGTTCGCCGCCGGCACCCTGCAGTCGGCGAAGGACAGCTCGCGGGTGTCCGACGCGTTCCAGCCGACCTTGGAGTACTTCTTCGACACGGTGAACCCAGGCGTCCCGGCCGGGACGATGATCGAGGAGATCTCCTTCTTGCCGTCGTCCGTCCGACCCGTCACGGCGGTCACCGTCACCAGCCCGGTGATGTCGGTGCCGGCATTCGTGATGAACGCCTTCGTGCCGTTGATCACCCACTGGTCGCCGTCGAGGCGAGCCGTGGTGGTCGTGGCGCCGGCGTCCGAGCCGCCGCCCGGCTCAGTGAGGCCGAACGCCCCGAGCACCCGCCCCGAGCACAGCGACGGCAGCCACTGCGTCTTCTGCTCGTCCGTGCCGAAGCGGTAGATCGGCATCGCGCCCAGGGAAACCGCGGCCTCGAGCGTGATCGCGACCGACGAGTCGACCCGGGCCAGCTCCTCCAACGCGATGCAGAGAGCGAAGTAGTCGCCTCCCATGCCGCCGAGGTCCTCGGGGAATGGCAGCCCGAACAGACCCATCTCGCCCATCTGCCGGACGATGTCGTAGGGGAACTCGTCGCGCTCGTAGAAGTCGCCGATCGTCGGCGCGACGACCTCGTGGGCGAACTCCTCGACGGTCTTGCGCAGCGACTCGAGGTCGTCGGAGAGGTGCATGCCGGTCACGGGATCTCCTGGTGCGTCGTGTGTCATGACAGTGCGGAGTCGACGCCGGCCTGTCACGTCGTACGGACGTATCGTGCCATGCTCGTCCCGGCCGCCCGGCACCCACCACGTACGCTCGACCGGTGCCGGCAACCCGTGACGACCGCCTGTGAGGGCCCTGCTCCGCGCGTACTACCGGCTCAGCAACCTCGTCCGCGAGCTGATGAAGTTCGGCGTGGTCGGCAGCTTCGCGTACCTGGTGGACATCACGGTGTTCAACCTGGTGCTGTTCGCCACCGAGGAGCCGCTGACGGCCAAGACGGTCTCGACGGTGGTGGCCACGACCGTGGCATACGCCGGGAACCGCTCGTGGACGTTCCGCCGGCGATCCCGGTCGGGCGTACGACGGGAGTACGCGCTGTTCGTGCTGCTCAACGGGATCGGGCTGCTGATCGCCCTGATCTGTCTCGGGGTCTCCCACTACCTGCTCGGCTTCACGAGTCGGCTGGCTGACAACGTCGCCGCAAACGTGGTGGGGCTGGCGCTCGGCACGGCGTTCCGGTTCTGGTCGTACCGGAAGTGGGTCTTTCCGGAGCAGAGAGAACAGAGCGAGGCGGTCAGCGCGGACCCGCACCCACAGAGCTGAGGAACAGCGCGAACACCGGCGGCTTCTGCTGCACCAGCTCTAGCCGGCCCCCGTCGGCCTCGGCCAGCTCGCGCGCCACGGCCAGGCCCAACCCCGTCCCCCGCCGACCGCTCACCGACCGCTCGAAGATGCGCGCTCCGAGCTCGCCCGGCACCCCCGGGCCTTCGTCGGTGACCTCGACGACCAGCGAGATGCCGGTCGAGCGGGTGGACACCGTCACCGTCCCGGCGCCGTGGATCAGGCTGTTCTCGAGCAGGGTCGCCAGCACCTGGGAGAGCCCGTTGGGGGTGGCCAGCGCCACCAGCCCGCGAGTCCCCGCCGCCTTGACCGACCGCCCGGCCGCGGCGAACGCCGGCTCCCACTCGACGACCTGCTGCAGCACGACGTCGTCCAGCGGCACTGGCCCGGCACGCAGGTTGCTCTCGCGGACGTTGTCGAGCAGGTGCTCCACGACCGTCGCGAGCCGCTCGACCTGGGCCAGCGCGCTGCCGGCCTCGTCGCGCACGGTGCGCGGGTCGTCGGCCTGCAGGATCTCCTCGAGGCGCATGGACAGCGCGGTCAGCGGGGTCCGCAGCTGGTGCGAGGCGTCGCTGGCGAACTGCCGCTCGGCGGCCAGCAGCCGGTCGACCCGGTCGCCGCTGCGTTCGAGCAGCTCAGCCACGCGGTCGACCTCGGGCAGCCCCGTCGTGCGTACCGGCATGCGCTTGTCCCCAG
>JBOGDX010000417.1:0-3299 GCA_050743225.1 Actinomycetes bacterium
GACGGTCGCGAACCCCTCGTCCCAGTGCTGCCGGATGAGGTAGTGGTTCGCCGCGAGCAGGAACTCCTCGTGCGGGACCGAGCCGAGCAACCCGCCGAACGCGCCGGAGAGCAGCAGGGCACGCGTTCCAGCAGCGACCCCCTTCCCCGACACGTCGACCAGAGCGACCTCGAGCAGGTGGCCGTCTTCGGAGCGGGTGGCCACCAGGAAGTCACCCGAGAAGGACGCGCCCCCGGCGGAGCGCAGGACGACCTCGGCCGACCAGCCGTCCGGCAGCGCCGGCATCTCGCCCTGGGCGGTGAGCCGGTCGCGCAGGTCCACCAGCATGGAGTCGCCCCGGGTGCCCTGCAGGCCGAGCCGACCTCGGCTCCGTGCCAGCAGCTGCACCATCGCCGCCGTGCCGGCCACCACCAGCACCGCGCCGGGCGCGGCCCCCGGGCCACGGGAGGCCTCCAGCACCATCACGGCGGCCACCACCACGTCGAGCAGCAGCAGGCTGCGCACGCTGAGCAGGAAGCCCCCGGCCAGCACCACCAGGGCAAGAGAGGAGACGGGGAACAGCGAGCTGTCGGCGAGGTAGAGGATGCCGAGCGCCGCGGCGCAGAGGCTGAGCGCCAGCAGCGCGAAGCCCTCGTGGTGGATGAGGTGACGCCGGAAAAAGGTCGACGAGCGCCACCGCACCGCTGACATCGCGCCTACACGGCGACGCGCAGCGGTGACAGCCATGGGACCCGACAGTACCGACAGTCACGGTCCGTCACCTGCGGTTGCACGATTACGGTGGCCGGTCACCGGACCCTCTGGTAGGCACGTCCCATGGACTGGACCGTGCGCACCGTTGCCGACGACGACCGCGAGGCGTTCCTGTCGGTGGACAGCCACGCGTTCGGCGTCACCATGCCGGCCGAGCTGGTCGAGGCCGAGGAGGAGACGCACGAGTCCGAGCGCGACATCGGGGCGTACGACGGCACGGCCCTGGCCGGCATCGCTACCGCGTACTCCTTCGAGATCGGCGTGCCCGGGGGGACGGTGCCGGCCGCGGGCGTCACCTGGGTGGCGGTGCTGCCGACCTACCGGCGCAGGGGCGTCCTTACAGCGCTGATGACCCACCAGCTGCGCACTGTGCACGAGGCAGGGGTCGAGCCGGTGGCGATCCTGTGGGCGTCGGAGCCGCAGATCTACGGCCGCTACGGATACGGGCTGGCCAGCAGGGCCCTGTCGCTCACCGTCCCGCGGGACCCTCGGGCGCTGCACCCGGGCGCGCCCTCCGACCCCGACGTTCGGCTGCGGCTGGTCGACCCGGCCGACTGGAAGACTTTCGCGCGGATCTACGAGGAGGTCTCGGCCAGCCGGCCCGGACTGCCCGCGCGGGACGAGCGCTGGTGGCGGCGCGCCGTGCGCGACCTGCCCGGCCTTCGCCACAGCAAGTCCGCCTTGCGCTGCGTGCTCGCCGAGAGCGACGACGCCGTTATGGGCTACGCGCTGTACGCGACGACCCAGCACTTCGACGAGAGCTTCGGCTCCGGTGAGGTGTCCGTCCGTGAGGTGATGGCGGCCGACGGACGTGCACTCGCCGCGTTGTACCGCTTCCTGTTCGACCTCGACCTCATGGGCCGCACCCACCTCTGGAACGTGCCCATGGACGACCCGCTGCTGCACTGGCTGACCAACCCGCGCCGGGCGAAGCCCACGCTGGATGACGCCCTGTACGTCCGGCTGGTCGACCTGGACCGCGCGCTCGAGGCGCGCCGCTATGCCGCGCCGGTCGACGTCGTGGTCGAGGTCCGCGACGAGCTCTGCTCGTGGAACGCCGGCCGCTGGCGGCTCACCGGCGGCGCTGACCGCGTGCGCTGCGAGCGCACCGACGCGCGCGCTGACCTCTCGCTGGGCGTCGAGGATCTCGGGGCCGCCTACCTGGGTGGCACGACCCTGGCCGAGCTGGCGCTCAGCGGCCGGGTGGTCGAAGGGCGGCCGGGCGCGGTCGCCGAGGCGTCCACCGCATTCGCGACCACACCGGCGCCCTGGTGCCCGGCGGTGTTCTAGGAGGGCCGCATGCCGCGACGGGAACCAGGCGGTGAATCCCTGCGCGGGCTCACGGGCGCCGGCTCTTCGAAGGTCGGCGTCGACAAGGCGATGCGCGCCCGCGACGTCTCCCGAGAGCCCGCGCGCCGCCGGCGGGGCGAGCCGGACCGGGAAGCGCAGCCGACGTCCCCCCGCTACAGCGAGGGCGGCTCAGGCAGCCGGGGCAGCTCCCCGGTCGACTCGTAGTGGCCGATCATGCCGATCCGGCGCGCATGCCGGCCGTCCCCGCTGAACGGGGTCGTGAGGAAGCGCTCGACCAGCCGGGTGGCCTCGTCGAGGGTGTGCATTCGGGCGCCGACACTGACGACGTTCGCGTCGTTGTGCGCGCGGGCCAGTCCCGCGGTGTCGTCGTTCCAGGCGAGCGCGGCCCGCACGCCTCGGACCTTGTTCGCCGCAACCTGCTCCCCGTTGCCCGACCCGCCGATCACGACGCCGAGGCTGCCCTGGTCATTGACGACGGCCTGCGCCGCGCGCAGGACGAAGGGCGGGTAGTCGTCGACCGGGTCGTACTCCACCGGGCCGTGGTCGACCACCTCGTAGCGCTGGTCGGCGAGCCAGTGCGCCAGGTGAGCCTTCAGCTCGAAGCCTGCGTGGTCGGAGCCGAGGTGGACACGCATGGCGCGCAGTCTGGCAGGACGGCGGCGTGACGCGGGTCCTCGGGGTGGACGGCTGCCGGGGTGGCTGGCTGGGCGCCCTCGTCGACGGGACGTCGGTCACCTGGCTGCGCCTGCCCGACGTCACCGCCGTGCTCGCGGTGGACGCATCGGCCATCGGCATCGACATGCCGGTCGGGCTGCCGCCGCGCGGCCGTCGCCAGTGCGACCTGGCCGCGAAGCGGCTGCTCGGCCGCGCCCACCCGCGGGTGTTCCTGACGCCACCGCGAGGAGTCCTCACCGCCGGCTCCTACGTGGAGGCCGGCGCGCTGCACCGGGCCCTGGCAGACGGCAAGGGCATGTCCGTGCAGACCTGGCAGCTCGTCGCGAAGGTGCGCGAGGTCGACGCCCGGGCCGACGACCCCCGCCTGGTCGAGGTGCACCCCGAGCTGTCGTTCGCGCTGCTGGCCGGGCGCGTCCTGTCGCCCAAGCGGACCCGGGCCGGCCGGGAAGAGCGACTGGACGCGCTGCGGCCCTGGCTGCCCGACCTGGCCGACGTACCGCCCGGCGACGACGCACCGGACGCGCTGGCCGCGGCATGGTCGGCCTTGCGGTGGCACACCG
>JBOGDX010000418.1:0-3283 GCA_050743225.1 Actinomycetes bacterium
GGCCAGGACCGTGGTCATCGCCTACGAGCCGGTGTGGGCCATCGGCACCGGTGAGGTGGCGACCCCCGAGGACGCCCAGGAGGTGTGCGCCGCGATCCGGACGCGCCTGGCCGAGCTCTACTCGGGTGACCTGGCCGACGGCGTCCGGATCCTCTATGGCGGCTCGGTGAAGTCCGCCAACGTGGCGGGGATCATGGCCCAGCCCGACGTGGACGGCGCCCTCGTCGGCGGGGCGAGCATCGACGCCGAGGAGTTCGTGGGGATCGTGCGTTACCGGGCCGCGGAGGAGCAGCAGGCGTCCTGACGTACCCTGGTCGCCGCGGCCCCGCCCCGCTGGACCGCCCCAAACCCCCGAGCCCTCGGCACCCGACGAAAGCAGAGTCACAGCGTGGAGATCGTGTTCCAGGTCCTGCTGCTCATCACCAGCCTGCTGCTGACGCTGATGGTGCTGCTGCACAAGGGAAAGGGCGGCGGGCTGTCCGACCTGTTCGGCGGCGGTGTCTCGTCCTCGCTGGGTGGGTCGTCGGTGGTCGAGCGCAACCTCGACCGCCTCACCATCGGCCTCGGCATCATCTGGCTGGCCTCGA
This sequence comes from Actinomycetes bacterium, assembly GCA_050743225.1. Taxonomy (GTDB): domain Bacteria; phylum Actinomycetota; class Actinomycetes; order JACCUZ01; family JACCUZ01; genus JBOGDX01. Next base: position 588 of record JBOGDX010000418.1, read on the forward strand.
TCATCGCGCTCGGGCTGCTGCTCAAGTCTTGACGGCGCGCCGCTCAAGGTCCTTGGCGATCGGCACGACCTACAATCAGCGAGAGCCGGCCTGCGCGGGGCGGCACCGTCCTCGAGAATCTGGGGAGCTACGAAGTGGCAAGTGGTAACGCCATCCGGGGCAGCCGCGTCGGCGCAGGCCCGATGGGTGAGGCAGAGCGCGGGGAGTCCGCACCGAGGTTCCGCATCTCGTACTGGTGCGCCAACGGTCACGAGACCAAGCCGAGCTTCGCCGAGGACACCCAGGTCCAGGCGCCCGAGACCTGGGACTGCCCGCGCTGCGGTTTTCCCGCCGGCCAGGACCCCCACAACCCGCCCTCGCCACCGCGCACCGAGCCGTACAAGACGCACCTCGCCTACGTGAAGGAGCGGCGCACCGAGGCCGACGGCGCCGCGATCCTCGACGAGGCCCTCTCCAAGCTCCGCGGCAGCTGAGCCCGGGCAGACGCAGCTGGCCGGATGCGGTGTCAGGGGCGGACGTTTACGCGGAAGCGTCTTCCCACAGGGTTCCACGCCGGTGGGCACGGGGGCGGTGCGTCGATGACGGCGCAACGGCACGGATGGTGGGGTTCAGGGGTCGTCGGGGCGCGATGCGCCGTAGTTGACGCACCGGCCAACGACAAGTCCCGCGACAACGACTGATCGGCCAGCGCGTTCATCGGGCTCACCGGACTCGGCTCGCGTCGCGTACCGGCGGCTGACCCGGCGATCGCGTCGGGCTCACGACGCCGGCGCGCCCGATCCGCTGACGAGGACGTCGGCCCGGTCCCGGGTGCCGTCCGCCGCGAAGTGGACCTGTTCCTGCTGCACCCAGCGCTCCCACTCGGCACGCAGCGTTTCGCCGTCGCGCGCGATCCCGCGAGCCACACGCAGCTCGGGCGTCACCTCCACCCAGACCCGCAGCGACACCCAGGGCTCGACCGGGCGGGCGGCCGCCCCGACCCCCTCGACCACCAGGACCTTGGGCACCGCCAGGTCGACCCAGCCGTCGAAGCGCCCGGCCGCCCAGTCGTAGAGCTGGTACCGCGCCGGCCGGCCCGCGGCGAGCGGCTCGAGGACCTGCCGTCGCAGCCGGTCCCACACGTCGCCGCCCAGGCCGGACCAGCCCTCGTACAGGTCGTCCATGTGCACGACGGCGGAGTACCGGAGCGCGCCGGCCAGCCTCCCGGCCAGCGTGGTCTTCCCCGAGCCCGCCGGGCCGTCGACGACCACCAGCCGCACCCCGCCGAGCCGCGGAGGGCCGTCCCGGACCCGGGCGGCGAGGGCCGTCACGTCCAGCACGGGACCGCTCACCCGCCCAAGCCTGTCATCGACCGCGACGGACCGACCGACTAGGTGACCTCGACACTTACCCGCCCGGCACCCGGGCGGTTGTGTGACACCCATCGGGCGATCAGTGCTGACGCGAGGCGGGTGGTCGGTGTGACGGCGACGGACCTTGAGCGGACAGGCAGTGCCGAGGAGGCCGAGGCCCCCGTCCACATCCTCTGGATCAACGCCGGGCTCTCCTGCGACGGGGACTCGGTCGCGCTGACCGCCGCGACCCAGCCGAGCATCGAGGAGATCGCGCTCGGCGCCCTACCCGGCCTTCCCAAGATCGCCGTCCACTGGCCGCTGATCGACTTCGACAACGGCCCGGTCGGCGGGGTCAACGACTTCATCGAGTGGTTCTTCAAGGCCGACCGCGGCGAGCTCGAGCCGTTCGTGCTGGTCATCGAGGGCTCGATCCCCAACGAGGCGATCAAGCGCGAGGGCTACTGGTGCGGCTTCGGCAACAACCCGGACACCGGGCAGCCGATGACGACCAGCGAGTGGCTCGACCGGCTGGCGCCGAAGGCGACCGTGGTCCTCGCGGTGGGCACCTGTGCGACGTACGGCGGGATCCACGCCATGGAGGGCAACCCGACCGGCGCGATGGGCGTGCCCGACTACCTCGGCTGGGACTGGAAGTCCAAGGCCGGGCTGCCGATCGTGTGCGTGCCGGGCTGCCCGATCCACCCGGACAACCTGGCCGAGACGATCGTCTACCTGCTGCACCAGGTCGCCGGCCAGGCGCCGATGATCCCGCTCGACGACGCGCTACGGCCGCGCTGGCTGTTCGGCGCGACGGTGCACGAGGGGTGCGACCGGGCCGGGTACTACGAGCAGGGCGACTTCGCGACGGAGTACGGATCGCCGAAGTGCATCGTCAAGCTCGGCTGCTGGGGCCCGGTCGTGAAGTGCAACGTGCCCAAGCGCGGGTGGATCAACGGCGTCGGTGGCTGCCCGAACGTCGGCGGCATCTGCATCGGCTGCACGATGCCCGGCTTCCCGGACAAGTTCATGCCGTTCATGGACGAGCCGCCCGGCGGGCGGGTGTCGACGACGGGCAGCCGGGCGTACGGCGGGGTGATCCGCAAGCTGCGCAGCATCACGGCGAAGACCGTCGACCAGGAGCCGAAGTGGCGGCACACCGGTCGGGAGCTCACGACCGGCTACCAGCGACCCTGGCGCTGACGCGCCGACCTACGAGGAAGAGCGGCCATGGCGACCACCACGCAGACAGACCGACCGAGCGTCGAGAAGACCGGTCTCACCGAGATGGCGTGGGACCCGATCACCCGCATCGTCGGCAGCCTCGGGATCTACACGAAGATCGACTTCAAGCAGAAGACAGTC
>JBOGDX010000419.1:0-3256 GCA_050743225.1 Actinomycetes bacterium
CGACGACACCGGCCACGGCCACCTCCGGGACGTCGCGCCGCGCGGCCGTGAGGACGAGGGCGAACATCTCGGCGGTGGTGGCCAGCGCCAGCACCGTCAGCCCGACCGCGGTGTCGGTGCTGCCCAGGCCCTCCACCACCCGGACGGCACCGCGGACGGCGAGGTCGCCGCCGGCCACCATCAGCCCGACGCCGAGCAACGCGAGACCCAGCGCCACCGCCGGTGCGCGCCGGTGGCCGGACTCGTCGTCCTCGGCCACGTCGGCCACTTCGCCCAGGGTGGGCGGCGACTTCTCGCGCCACCACACGAGGGCGACCAGCCCGACGTACGACGCGAGCAGCAGACCGCCCTCGACCCGCCCGACATCCCCGGAGATCAGGGCCAGCACCGCGAGCGCGCCGGCCACCGCGGAGAGCGCGGCGTACTGCCGGACGCGGTGCCCGAGGTGCAGGGGCCTTACGACCGCCGCGAGGCCGAGGCAGGCGGTGAGCATCGTGACGTTGGCGCCCACGGCGTCGCCGGCGGCGAGACCCGGCCGGTCCTGGACCGCCGCGATGACCGCGGTCAGCAGCTCCTCCGGCTCGGCGCCGGCGAGCAGCACGCCGACCGCGACGACCGTGACCCCGAGCCGACGAGCGGCGCCCGCCGCGTTCTCGACGAACAGCTCGGCCCCGCTCACGAGCAGCACCGCCGCGCCGAGGAGCAGCAACCAGCCGATCACCGCGCTACTGCGCCACGACGTCGGTCACCGGCATCGACGAGTCGGCGGGCAGGTCCAGCGACGACGGTGCGGCACCGCGCGCGACCAGCTCCGCCCCCAGCGCCGCCACCATCGCCCCGTTGTCGGTGCACAGTCCGGGACGGGGCACCCGGAGCCTGATGCCTGCGTCCGCACAGCGGGCCTCGGCCACCGCCCGCAGCCGGGAGTTGGCCGCCACCCCTCCCCCAACCAGCAGGTGGTCGACGCCCTGCTCGGTGCAGGCCAGCACCGCCTTGCGGGTCAGCACGTCGACGACCGCCTCCTGGAACGCTGCCGCCACGTGGGCGACGGGCACCGGCTCGCCGTCGCGCTCACGTGCCTCCACCCACCGTGCAACAGCCGTCTTGAGGCCCGAGAAGGAGAAGTCGTAGCGGTGCCGCTGCATGTCGCGGCCCCCGACGAGGCCACGCGGGAAGGTGACGTACGCCGGGTCGCCCTCCCGCGCGACGCGGTCGACGTGCGGGCCGCCCGGGAACGGCAGCCCGAGCACGCGGGCGACCTTGTCGAAGGCTTCGCCCGCGGCGTCGTCGATGGTCGCGCCCAGCGGGCGCACGTCCGACGTCACGTCCCCGACGAGCAGCAGCGAGGAGTGGCCGCCGCTGACCAGCAGCGCCAGGCACGGCTGCGGCAAGGGGCCGTGCTCGAGCTGATCGACAGCCACGTGAGCCGCCAGGTGGTTCACCCCGTAGAGAGGGACCCCGAGCCCCAGCGCCATGGCCTTGGCCGCCGCGACGCCGACGAGCAGGGCACCCGTCAGACCAGGGCCGCTGGTGACGGCCACGGCCCCGACGTCGGACACCCGCACCCGTGCGTCCGCGCAGGCCCGCTCCACCGTCGGCACCATCGCCTCGAGGTGGGCCCGGCTGGCGACCTCGGGAGCGACCCCGCCGAAGCGGGCGTGCTCGTCGACGCTGGACGCGACCGCGTCGGCCAGGAGCCGGTGGCCGCGGACCAGACCGACGCCCGTCTCGTCGCACGAGGTCTCGATCCCGAGGACCAGGGGGCCGTCCGGCACGGTCAGCCGATGGACTTCGCGATCGCGGCGGCGAACCGGCCGCTCGCGTCGGCTCCCCCGGCGCCGTCGTGCACCAGGAACATGGACGGCTCGGTGAGCTCCAGCTCGAGCACGGTGGGGCCGTCATGGCCGGGGACCAGGTCGACGCGGGCGTACACAAGGTCCTCCCGCCGGCACGGCGAGACGCCGGCGAGGGCGTCAAGGACCCGCTCCGCGACAGCGCGCTCCTCCTCCGAGGGCTCGCGCGTCTGGATCTGCTCCTCCTTGTAGGCCGCCGCAACCGGCTTCATCGCAGGGGTGAGCAGCGGGCCCTTGCCGATCGCGTGGCTGTACTCGCCACCGAAGAAGAGCAGCGCGGTCTCACCGAGAGTGTCGACCTCGTGCAGGTAGGGCTGCACCATCACGGTCCGCCCCGCGGCCAGCAGGGCCAGCGCGTGGGCCGCGGCGAGCTCGTCGTGGTCGCCGGCCAGGTAGCGATTGGTGTCCTTCGACCCGGCCGACACGGCCGGCTTCACCACGTACTCGCCGTGCACCGGCGCGACGAACGTGTCGCCCGGCTCGAGCCAGTCGGTCGGGACCACCGGCAGCCGCGCCTCCGTCAGCGCCCGCAGATAGGTCTTGTCGGTGTTCCACGACAGCACATCTGCTGCGTTCGCGATCCTCGTCACGCTGGCGACATGGTCTGCCCACGCGATGAACTCGTCGCGTCGCGGCGCGTAGTCCCAGGTCGCGCGCACCACGACGAGCGCGTACGCCGACCAGTCGATGCGCGGGTCGGTCCACACGGCGGGCTCGCCCGCGAGCCCGACCCCGGACAGCGCCTCTACCAGGGCGGGGCCGTCCTCGTCGAGGTCGGGAAACTCGGCCGCGGTGGCGAGGGCGATGCGGGTCGTCACGCGCGTGAGCCTATTGAGTCGAGCGCCCTGGGACGTGGGCCCGGGGCCCCGAGCCGAGCCGCAGCCGGAACACCAGCGCGTCGGTCCCGCCGGGCTGGTAGTAGCCGCGGCGCACCGCGATGCGCTCGAACCCGGCCCGGCGGTAGAGCGCCTGTGCGGCCGTGTTCTCCGCGCGCACCTCGAGCAACACCTCACCCGCGCCGCGCCGCACCGATTCCGCGAGCAGCGCGTCGAGCAGCAGGCGGCCGACGCCGCTGCCCTGGCGATCCCGTGCGACGCCCAGCGTCTGCACGTCGGCCTGGTGACCGCTCGTCATCAGGCCGGCGTATCCCACCACGGGTTCGACCGCGCCATCGCCGGTCTCGGCCACCAGGTAGAACCGGGTGTCCGGGACGTGGGCGAGCTCGGACCAGAACGCCTCGACCGACCACGGATCGGGGAACAGGTCGGTCTCGAGCCGGTGCACCGCGGCCACGTCCCACCACCGCATCGGCCGCACGGCCACCGGGCCCGTCACCCGCCGCTCACAGGACGGTCTTGCGGGCGCCGGGCTCGGCGGCGTCCGGGCGGCGCAGGTACAGCGGG
>JBOGDX010000420.1:0-3254 GCA_050743225.1 Actinomycetes bacterium
CCGTAGGTCTCCTCCAGGCCGGGCAGGCAGAACGGCCGGTCCGGACACTCCTCGGTGGCGGCCAGGACGATCGATTCGCCCTCCCACTCCGAGAGTGTGGCCCCCTTCTCGGCCGCGACCTCCTCGGTCGCGACCCAGGCGTTCTGGTCGACAGCGTCCGCTGCCTCCAGGGCCTTGAGGCCGAGCGGCCCGCCGATCTCGTTCAGTGCCGCGACGGTCTCGTCTTTGTCGTTGGTGGCGAGCGGAGTGGCCGCGGCCTCGGTGCCGTTCACCTTGACGTTGAGGAACTCCGTCATCGTCGCGGCGTAGTCCGGCACCACGTCGATGTCGCCGTTCTCGAGCGCCGGCTCGTAGACCTCGCGGTTCTCGACGACCTTGATCGACGACGAGAAGCCGGCCTTGTCCAGCAACAGCTTGTACATCTCTGCCATCAGCTGGATCTCGGTGAACCCGGCGGACCCGATCACCACCGAGCCCTTGTCACCGCCGCCTGACCCGGAGTCGGTGTCGGTGTCCAGCTGGTTGTCGTCGCCCCCGCATGCGGTCGCGAGCATCGTCACCGATGCGAGGACCCCGATCAGGGAGAGCACACGCTTGGAGCGCATCGCCGTCACCCGCCTTCTGTGTCCCGCGGTGGCCTTCGCCGGCCGCGCGTGTCGGGCGGGTGCTTGCCGCACCCGCTACCTGCAGTCAAACACGCGCTGCCGACACTCAACCAGCCCGGCGGACCGGATCGAGACGACGCTGCAACACTTCGAAGAATCCCTCGACCAGCAGGGCAAGCGTCGCCACCAGCAGGGCGCCCCCCACAAGCTCGGCCTGGTCCTGCCGGCCGAAGCCGGAGTTGATGAAGCGGCCCAGCCCGCCGCCCAGGACGAACGCGCCCAGCGTGGCGGTCGCCACGATCTGTACGGCGGCGAGGCGGATGCCGGTGAGGATCAGCGGGGCGGACAGGGGCAGCTCGACCCGGCGCAGCATCTGCCAGCCGGTCATGCCCATGCCGCGAGCCGCCTCGACGGTGTCCCGGTCGACCTCACGCATCCCGACGTACGCGTTGGTGAGGATCGGCGGGATCCCGAACAGGATCAGGGCCACGATGGTCGCGGTTGCCCCCAGCCCGAGCGGGCCGACGGCGAGCAGGACGAGAACGGCGAAGACGGGGACCGCCCGGCCGATGTTTGTGACGTTCACCGCCAGCGCGCCACCCCTGCCGATGTGGCCGAGCCACAGGGCAAGGGGCAGGGCGAGCGCGCACGCCGCGGCAAGGGACGCGCCCGACAGCACGAGATGCTCCCACGTACGCACGGGTATGCCGGCCGGCCCGTGCCAGTTCTCCGGGTCGGTCAGCCACTCGACGACGTCGCCCAACGCGCTGTACGCGCCGATCGCCGTCATGACGCCACCCGCTGCCAGGGGGTCACGACCCGCTGGACGCCGAGCAGGGTCAGGTCGGCCACCACCGCCAGGACGACGCACAGAACTGACGCGGTGAGGACCTGAGCGCGGAACTCGGTCTTGAGACCGTCGAAGATGAGGTTGCCGAGGCCGCCGAAGCCGATGATCCCGCCGACCGTCGTCAGGGCGACGGTGGACACCGATGCGATGCGGACGCCGGCCATGATCGCCGGGACAGCAAGCGGAAGCTCGACCCGCAGCATCATCCGCAGCGGGCCCATCCCCATGCCGCGAGCCGCCTCCCGGACGTCGGCCGACACCGCGTCCAGACCGGCCAGCGAGTTGCGCACGAGGATCGTCAACGAGTAGAGCACCAGCCCGATCACCACGGTCGTGGCGCTGATGCCGGTGAACGGGATGAAGAACGAGAAGAGCGCCACGGAGGGAATCGTGTAGACGATCGTGGCGGCCCCCAGCACGACCTGGCTGAGCCGCAGCCGCCTCGCCGCGATCGCGAGGGGCACAGCCAGGGCCAGGCCGATCGCGACCGACACCCCGGTCAGCGTGATGTGCTGGGTGACGGCCTCGGCCAGCTCCGGCCGGCGGCTGCGAAGATACTCACCGCAGATCCAGTCGTTTCGCACGAGGCAGTCGGTGGAGAAGGGACGCACGGATGGACCGTAGCGAAGACCCGATGATCCGGCTCGACCACGTGACCAAGACCTTCGCCGACGGCACGACCGCCGTCGGCGACCTCAGCTTCGATGTCGCCCCGGGGGATGTCGTCACGCTGATCGGTCCCTCGGGCTGCGGGAAGACGACGACGATGAAGATGGTGAACCGTCTGGTCGAGCCGTCGAGCGGCACGATCACTGTGGACGGGCGCGACGTGATGCGCACGGACGCCGTCGAGCTGCGGCGCCGGATCGGGTACGTGATCCAGAACGTCGGGCTGTTCCCGCACCAGACGGTTCGTGCCAACGTCGCAACGGTGCCGCGGCTGCTCGGCTGGGACCGTCGCCGCACCAGCGAACGGGTTGCCGAGCTGCTGGCTCTGGTGGGGCTGGAGGAGTATGCCGAGCGCTACCCGTCGCAGCTTTCCGGTGGCCAGCGCCAGCGCGTCGGTGTCGCCCGGGCGCTGGCGGCCGACCCCCCCGTCCTGCTCATGGACGAGCCGTTCGGCGCGGTCGACCCGATCGTCCGGGACCGGCTGCAGGGTGAGTTCCTGCGCCTGCAGCGCGAGGTGCGCAAGACGGTGCTCTTCGTCACGCACGACCTCGACGAGGCCGTCCGGATCGGCGACAAGGTGGCCGTGTTCTCGCAGGGCGGCAAGCTCGAGCAGTACGACGCCTCGACGACCATCCTCGGCGCACCGGCGACACCGTTCGTCGCCGACTTCGTCGGCAGCGACCGGGGGCTCAAGCGCCTGTCGGTCACGACGATCGACGTCTCGGACATCCACCATCCCCCGGTCGTGCATCTCGCCGACCGGCTCGCGGACGCGAGCGCGTCGCTGAAGGCAACCGGCGCGCGGTGGGGAGTGGTGCTGGACGATCGCGAGCGGCTGCACGGCTGGGTGTCTGCCGACGAGACCGGCGACGCCACCGTCGCCGACCGGGCACGACGCATGGAGGCGTGGGTGCCGGTCGGCAGCTCGCTCAAGACCGCGTTCAGCGAGATGCTCCAGCACGACGCCGGCTGGGTCGCTGTCCTTGACGGCGACCGGTATGTCGGCGTGCTGACACCAGCCACGCTCCACGAGGCGCTCCGCCGCTCGGTGGAGTCCGACCTCACGGGCGTCGACCCCGACGCCGTCGCCCTGGAGTCCGTGCCGTCGCCGTAGCCGGGGACGCCCTGCT
>JBOGDX010000421.1:0-3237 GCA_050743225.1 Actinomycetes bacterium
GCATTGGTCCGGGAGGCCGACGCCGCCAAGGCCGCGGGGGACCCGCGTTCCCGCGGACAGGTGATGGCGGACACGCTCGTCGAGCGGATCACCGGCCAGGCCCGCGCGGACGACGTGCCGGTCACGGTGGGTCTGGTGATCACCGACCGGGCGCTGCTGGAGGGTGATCACGAGCCGGCCGAGATGCCCGGCTACGGCCCGGTCCCGGCAGGCTGGGCACGCGACTTGCTGCGCCCGACCTCCGCCGCCGGAACCTGTGACGTCGGCCTGGCAAAGCAGGCCGACGTGTGGCTGCGGCGGCTGTTCACCCACCCGGCGACCGGGGAGCTGGTCGCGATGGAGACGACAGCGCGGTTCTTCCCGGGCGGGCTACGCGGGTTCCTCGTGGCCCGGGACCAGATCTGCCGCACCCCGTGGTGCGACGCCCCGGTCCGGCACGCCGATCACGCGGTCGGGCACACCCGCTGCGGCCCGACCGACGCCGTCAACGGGCAAGGGCTGTGCGAGGCCTGCAACTACACGAAGCAAGCTCCCGGCTGGGACGCTAGACCGAGCCCGGACACCGAGTCCGGGCGCCACAAGATCCAGACGACCACCCCGACCGGGCACCTGTACGCGTCCCGACCACCCCCGCTACCCGGCCCCAACCGCGACGACGCGAACGTCGACGATGGCGTCGACGCCGCTTGACGACGGACCCTGACGCCCGTTGTCAGGTCCGGTCGCCGCGCCGACGGCCGGCGAGGTACGCGCGCAGGCCACGACGGCCGGCCCGCATCATCAGCACGTGGTTGGCCACGAAGGCGGGGCGTGCGACAAACGCCAGCCGGCGCAGCATCGTCTTGACAGCCACCACCTGCTCCTCGAACACCAGCGTCGTTCCGGCGCCGTCCTCCCGGATCGTCCAACGCGACAGGCCGTCCAGGTCACCCGCCATCCGTGCCTCGAGGACGCCGGCCGCCTCGTCCTCGCGCGACCGCGTGGAACGGAACACCAGGTCGTAGGGCAGGACCGAGCGCACCACCATGTCGTAGGTACCGTCGTCGATGCGGTCGACGCGGCGGACCTGCGGCCACCACTCCGGGTAGTCGTCGACGTCGCGCAGCGCGCGGAACACCTCCTCGGGGGCCGCGGCCAGCGGCCACACGCTGCGGAAGCGGTAGCGGTGCAGGTCCACGCCCCGAGTCTGCTCCTCGCGGGGCCCCGGGGAGGATCGCGTGACCACGCCATGACCGACCCGTCGGCCGCAACACCAAGGCTGCGCGGCGACCCTGACTCTCGGCCGAGCCGGCGACGGTGGCAGGATGTGGACATAGCGCGTACGCTATGTACATGCCCAAGCGAGCCCGCCACCTGCTCGGCAACGACCTGGTCCGCGAGGCGCGCAAGCGGGCGGGCCTCACGCAGCGGGAGCTCGCCGAGAAGGCCGGGACGACCCAATCGGCGATCGCCCGGCTCGAGTCCGGGCGGACGTCGCCGAGTTTCGAGACGGTGCTGCACCTGGTCCGGGCCTGCGGCCTGGACCTCGAGGTGCTCCTGACCGAACGCGACTTCGCCGACATCCAGCAGGCCCGGATCAAACTGCGGATGACGCCGGAGGAACGATTGCAGTCCCATCAGCGAGTCGTGGGCCAGATGCTCGAGCTGCGTCGAGCAGGACAGAGGATGCGCGGTGGAGCGGCCTGAACTGGAGGCGGATCGCCTCGTCGAGGTCCTGTACCGACACGAGGTTCGGTACGTCCTCATCGGGGGTCTGGCGGCCATCATCCACGGGTCGCCGTTCCCGACGGAGGACCTGGACATCGCGCCGGAGACCTCTCGCGACAACCTCGCCCGCCTTTCGGATGCCCTTCGGGAGCTCGGGGCGACGATTTGCGCGTCCGAGGTCGAGGGGCCGTTGCCGTTCAATCACAATGCGGACTCTTTGGCCGATGCCTCGGTGTGGAACCTTGTCACATCTCACGGCGGGCTCGACCTTTCGATGACGCCGGCGGGGACTCGTGGGTACTCGGACCTGGTTCGCGATGCCGGCGAGGCGACGATCGGCGGCGTCGTCGTCACCGTCGCCAGCCTCGCGGACGTGATCCGCAGCAAGCAGGCGGCGAACCGGAACAAGGACCTGCGCGTGTTGCCCGTCCTGCGGGAGATCCTGGCCCGGCGGCTGCACGAGCGCAGCGAGCAGGATGGCTGAAACCGGGTCGGTCGCCCGACGCACCCGCGGATATCCTCGCCGGCATGCTCCTGCGGATGTCGACCCTGTTCCTGCGCACGCTGCGCGAGGACCCGGCCGACGCCGAGGTGCCGAGCCACCGGCTGCTGGTGCGCGCCGGTTACATCCGCCGGGCGGCCCCTGGCATCTACTCCTGGCTGCCGCTCGGCCTGCGGGTGCTGCGCAACGTCGAAAGGGTCATCCGCGAGGAGATGGACGCGATGGGTGGGCAGGAGCTGCAGTTCCCGGCGCTGCTGCCGCGCGAGCCCTACGAGTCGACCGGCCGGTGGACCGAGTACGGGGACGGGATCTTCCGGCTGCAGGACCGCAAGCGTGCCGACTACCTGCTCGGGCCCACGCACGAGGAGATGTTCACGCTCGTCGTCAAGGACCTTTACTCGTCGTACAAGGACCTACCCCTGTGGCTCTACCAGATCCAGACCAAGTACCGCGACGAGGCGCGGCCGCGGGCGGGGTTGTTGCGGGGCCGCGAGTTCGTGATGAAGGACTCCTACTCCTTCGACGTGGACGACGCCGGGCTCGACGCGTCGTACGCCGCCCACCGCGACGCCTACGTCAAGACCTTCGACCGGCTCGGCTTCGACTACGTCATCGTCAAGGCCACCTCGGGCGCGATGGGCGGCTCGAAGTCCGAGGAGTTCCTCGCGACCGCGGAGAACGGCGAGGACACCTACGTGCGCTGCTCGACGTGCGACTACGCCGCGAACGTCGAGGCCGTCCAGGTCCGGCCGCCGGCCGCGCTGCCGTACGACGACGTCGCCGCGTCGCACGCCGAGCAGACCCCGGACACGCCGACCATCGAGACCCTCGTCGACCACCTCAACGAGAAGTTCCCTCGAGACGACCGGCCGTGGGAGGCCGGGGACACGCTGAAGAACGTCCTGCTCGTTCTCAAGCACCCGGACGGGAGACGCGAACCGGTCGCGATCGGGCTGCCCGGCGACCGGGAGGTGGACCGGAGGCGGCTCGAGGGGCAGCTGGAGCCGACGGAGGTGGAAGCCTTCGAT
>JBOGDX010000422.1:0-3236 GCA_050743225.1 Actinomycetes bacterium
GAACCGTCCCCTGCCGCGGTTCCGCGCCTCGCCGGGGACAGCATGCCCGGTCTCTCCCGAAATACGCCGTCCCCTTGGTGCCACTGACAGCAACCTGCCAGCGCCCCGTACGCTGGTCGCCGTGTCCGCGCTCAGCGTGTGGGGCCTCGATGACGTGGCCGAGACCGTCTACCGGGCGATGCTGCGCAACCCGGTGCTCGACGAGGGCGGCCTCGCCCGCCATCTCGACCTCGACGCCCCCGCCCTTGCCCGCGCTCTGGACGCCCTGGCCCGCGTGGGCCTGGTCAGCCGCACGGCGGCCGGGCTCTCGCCGGCGCCGCCGGCGACAACACTGGCCTCGCTGCTGCACGGTGAGATGCGCGACCTCGAGGAGCGCCGCGCCTATCTCGACGCCGTCCGGGCCAGCCTGTCCGGGTTCGCGGCTGACCACATGGTGGGGCAGTCACGCGGCTGGTCCAGCGTCCCCTTCGAGTTGCTCAGCCCGGACGAGGCGTTCGCCGCGGTGGAGGACGTACAACGCGGTACGACGGGCGAGATCCTGTCCTGCGACCCCGTGGTCGAGGTCGACTCGGAGTCATCGGCTTACTTCGAGCTGGCTGAGCAGCAGCTGCGCGCCGGTCGGGTGATGCGCGGCTTGTATCCCGCGGACGTCGTGCTCGACCCGCGACGGCTCGACCACGTCCGGCGCTGGTCGCGGGCGGGCGAGGACGTCCGGCTGATTCGCAGCGAGCTGCCGCCCATGGCGGTCTTCGGCACCGAGGTCGCGCTCGTGTCCTCCACCTGGGGCGGCGAGACCGAAGGACATCTGCTGATCCGCGCTCCCGCCCTCGTCGGCCTCGTCCGTGACCTGTTCGACCAGTACTGGACGCGCGGCACTCCCTTGATCCCGTACGAACGGCTCGACGAGCGGCGGCAGGTCCTCGAGATGATGATGCTGGGCACGAAGGACGAGACCATCGCGCGCCAGCTCGGGCTGTCCCTGCGGACCGTCCGGCGCAGGATCGCCGAGCTCATGAGCGAGCTGGGGGCGGCGACCCGCTTCCAGGCAGGGTTGGAGGCCGCGCGCCGCGGGTTACTGTGAGCGGCTGGTCCGGCGACGAGGGAGGCGCACGCGTGGGCGACCTGAACGAGGTGCTGCGGCGCCGGCTGGAGGTCGTCATCGGCACGCCCTTCACCGAGGGCAACAGCGTCACGGTTCTGAAGAACGGCGACCAGATCTTTCCCGTGATGCTCGAGACGATCCGGGCCGCGAAGAGCACCGTCGACCTCATGACGTTCGTCTACTGGAAGGGGGACATCGCAGTCGAGTTCGCCCGGGTGATGAGCGACCGCGCGCGAGCCGGCGTGCGCGTCCGGCTGCTCATCGACGCGCTCGGCGGCCGGCTCATCGACCGGCAGCTCGTCAACGAGATGGATGAGGCCGGTGTGCAGGTCGAGTGGTTCCGGAAGCCGTTCCTGAAGTCACCGTTCAAGTCCAACCACCGGCTGCACCGCAAGATCTGCGTCGTCGACGGCCGCGTGGCGTTCACCGGCGGCGTGGGGATCGCCCAGGAGTGGTGTGGCGATGCGCGCGACGAGCACGAGTGGCGCGACACCCACCTTCGGGTGGAGGGGCCCGCCGTCGACGGCCTGCAGTCGGCGTTCATCCAGGACTGGGCGGAGACCGGCCGGCCCCTCTACGGCGACGAGGACACCTTCCCTGTGCAGGGCCAGCAGGGCGGGTCCACCGTGCAGATCGTTCGCGGCTCCGCGAGCCTGGGGTGGGACGACATGCAGTCGGCCTTCCACGTGATGCTCTGCTCCGCGCAGGAGCGACTGAGGATCGCCACGGCCTACTTCGCTCCCGACGAGGACTTCCTGAACACGCTGTGCGCCGCCCCGCAGCGCGGTGTGGAGGTCGACCTGCTGCTGCCCGGCCCACACGCCGACAAGCGAGTCTCGCAGCTGACCAGCGAGGGGTCCTACGAACGGCTGGTCGACTGCGGCGTCCGGGTGTGGTCCTTCCAGCCGTCGATGATGCACGCGAAAGTCATGACGGTGGACGGTCAGGCCGCGGTCGTCGGCTCGTCGAACTTCAACCGCCGCTCGCTCGACCACGACGAGGAGGTCGTGCTGATCGCGCTCGACCCCGCTCTCGCCGCAACCCTTGACGAGCACCTCGACGACGACTTCGCCCGAAGCGAGCAGATCGACCTGTCCCGGTGGCGCAACCGCTCGACGGCGCAGCGGGTGCTGGAGAAGTCGGTCAGCCCGATCCGTCGCTGGATGTAGGCGGTCGGCTCACCAGGACGGCCCAGGCACGCGGTTCCACCGTCCAGCTCCGGGACGTCACGGGGCCGGCCAGTTCTCCGTCGGCGTTGAGCGGGAACGGGTCGCCCGCGACCGTTACCGTCCGCCCCTGGGCCATGAGCACGTCGTCGCGGTCCACGTGCTCGCCCTCGCGCATCGCGACGCCGAAGCCGAGCCGGGAGAGCGGCCCGGTCGAGGTGGCGACGACCACGTCCAGCAGGCCGTCGTCGGGCACCGCGTCGGGTGCGAGCTCGGCGCCGCCACCGATGCTCCGGCCGTTCGCGATGGCCACCATGAGCACCGTCCCGGCGGCGTGGACGGGGATGCCGTCGACCGTGACCCGCAGGTCCCACCCTGTTGACCCGACCCCGGCGAGCAGGCTGCCCACCGGGTAGGCGGCGGGGCCGAGCCGGGCCTTGAGCGAGCCCGCCCGCGCGGCCGCCTCCGCGCCGACCCCGACGTGCACGGCGTTAACGACCACCCCGCCCTCCTCGTCGACGCCCAGGTCGAGGGTGCGCGGCCGGCCGCTCAGCAACGCACGGGCGGCGTCGCCCGGGTCCAGCGGGATCCCGAGGGTGCGGGCCAGGTCGTTCCCGGTGCCGAGGGGGATCAGCCCGAGCGGCCGCTCCGGCGACAGGTCATCACCCCGCGCGCGCAGACGGCCGACCGCCGTGTGCACGGTTCCGTCGCCACCGGCGAGAACCAGGGTCCGGCCGTCCAGCGTGCCGAGCACGCGGTCGAGG
The DNA here is from genome assembly GCA_050743225.1 of Actinomycetes bacterium. Taxonomy (GTDB): domain Bacteria; phylum Actinomycetota; class Actinomycetes; order JACCUZ01; family JACCUZ01; genus JBOGDX01. Next base: position 3,033 of record JBOGDX010000422.1, read on the forward strand.
TCCGCCGGGTCGGAGCAACGTTCCACGCGTACGTCCGAGGCCGCACGCAGCACGGCCAACGCGGCGTCCAGGCCGTCGCCATCGGCGCCGCCCGCCGACGCGTTGGTGACCACCACCATCGAGGTCACGTAGCCTTCGCGCATGCCGGCAATCATCCTCCTGGGAGCCCAATGGGGCGACGAGGGGAAGGGCACGGCGACCGAC
>JBOGDX010000423.1:0-3228 GCA_050743225.1 Actinomycetes bacterium
GCCGACGTACGCGAGCTGACCGGCCAGACCCTCACCAAGGTGTCGGTCGGGCCGCTGGACAACAACGCCTACCTGCTCCGGTGCCGGTCGACCGGGCGGCGACTCCTGATCGACGCAGCGGACGACCCGTCGACCCTCCTGGCGCTACTGGCGGACGGCGGGCTGGACCGGGTGGTGACCACGCACCGCCACCGCGACCACTGGCAGGCCCTCGCCGAGGTGGTCTCGGCGACCGGTGCCGGCACGGCGGCGGGGCGTGACGACGCAACGGCCATCCCGGTGCCCTCGGACGAGCCGCTGGCCGACGGCGACCGGGTCATGGTGGGCGACGTGTCACTGGAGGTCATCGGGCTGGTCGGGCACACGCCGGGGTCGGTTGCCCTGCTCTACGACGACCCCGACGGGCACCCGCACCTGTTCACCGGCGACTCCCTCTTTCCCGGCGGGCCGGGGAAGACGACCCGTCCGGAGGACTTCACGTCCCTGATGGATGACCTCGAGGGGAAGGTGTTCGGCCGGTTCTCGGACGCGACCTGGGTCTACCCCGGGCACGGGAAGGACACGACGCTCGGCGCGGAGCGGCCATCGCTGCCCGAGTGGCGGCGGCGAGGGTGGTAGTGGATCTCGAACAACCGAGACGGGGTCAGAGGTCGACACCGGTGAGCACCATCACCCGCTCGTAGGTGTAGTCCTCCATGGCGTAGCGCACGCCCTCCCGGCCGATGCCCGACTCTTTGGTACCCCCGTAGGGCATCTGGTCGGCGCGGTAGGACGGCACGTCGCCGATCACCACTCCCCCGACCTCGAGGTCCCCGTGGGCGCGGAACGCGGTCTGCAGGTCGCGGGTGAACACGCCCGCCTGCAAGCCGAAGCGGGACGCGTTGACCTGGTCGAACGCCTCGCCCACGTCGTCGAACGGCGCGACCACCAGGACCGGGCCGAACACCTCCTCCGCCGACACCTTCGCGTCAGTGGGGACATCAGCGAGCACCGTCGGCGCGTAGGTCGTGCCCGTGCGGCGCCCGCCGGTGAGCACCGTCGCTCCGGCCGCCACCGCCTCCGCGACCCACCGCTCCACCCGCTCGGCGGCGTCGAGGTCGATGAGCGGCCCGACGTCGGTCGCCTCGTCCCAGGGGTCGCCGGTCCGCAGGGCCTCGACATGTTTGACCAGCCGCGCAACGAACTCGTCGTGCACGCCGGCCTGTGCCAGCACCCGCTGGACCGAGATGCAGGACTGGCCGCCCTGGTAGTTCGAGAACGTCGCGCACCGGCTCGCCGCCCAGTCCAGGTCGCCCGCGTAGTCGGCGCACACGACCGCCGCTGCGCTGCCGCCCAGCTCCAGCGTCACGTGTTTGCGCGGGTGGGCATCGAGGATGCTCCATCCGACCGGCCCGGAGCCGGTGAACGACACGACCGGCAGGCGTGGGTCGGCCACCAGGTCACCGGCTCGCTCGTCGGGCACCGTGAGCACCGAGAAAATGCCGTCCGGCAGTTCGGTCTCGGCGAACAGCTCGCCGAGCACGAGCGCCGACAGCGGCGTCTTCGGCGCCGGCTTGACCACGATCGGCGCGCCGACCGCGATGGCCGGAGCGACCTTGTGCGCCACCAGGTTGAGCGGGAAGTTGAACGGTGAGATGCCGAGCACCGGGCCGCGCGGGAACCGGCGCACGAGACCGATCCGGCCGTCGGCACCGGGCGCGGTGTCCAGCCGCTGAAGCTCGCCGGAGAAGCGGGGTGCCTCCTCGGCCGCCCAGCGGAACGTCGACACCGCGCGGGACACCTCGACCCGCGACCACTTCAAGGGCTTTCCGCTCTCGGCGGTGATCAGCCGGGCCAGCTCTTCGCCCCGCTCGTCGAGCCGCGCGGACACCGACGCGAGCGCCTCGGCGCGAACGTACGCGGGCAGGCGCGACGCCTCGCGGCTCACCGCGTGGGCTGCGGACACGGCCCGCTCCACCTGGCCGGGCGTCGGGACAGCGACGACAGCAGCCACCTGCCCGTCGTACGGGCTGCGGACCTTGAAGGTCTCCTCCCCCGTCTCGGCGCGCCCCGCGAGCCAGAACGGTCGGACGTCTTGCAACGACGGCCCTCCGGGGTCACTCACGAGGTGCTCCATCAGAGCACCTTCGACAGGAATGCCTTGGTGCGCCTGTGCTGCGGGTTGGCTAGCACCTCCCGGGGGTGACCGGACTCGACGACCAGCCCGTCGTCCATGAACACGAGGGCGTCGCCGACCTCGCGAGCGAAGCCCATCTCGTGGGTGACGACGACCATGGTCATGCCGTCGGCCGCCAGGTCACGCATCACATCGAGCACCTCGCCGACGAGCTCCGGGTCGAGCGCCGAGGTCGGCTCGTCGAAGAGCATCAGCTTGGGTTCCATGGCCAGGGCGCGGGCGATCGCCACGCGCTGCTGCTGGCCTCCGGAGAGCTGGGCGGGATAGCTGCCGCTCTTGGCGGCGAGCCCGACCCGGTCGAGCAGCTTCTCGGCGCGTTCACGGACCACGGCCTTGGCCTCCCCGCGGACCCGCAGCGGAGCCTCCATGACGTTCTGCAGCGCGCTCATGTGTCCAAAGAGGTTGAACCGCTGGAACACCATGCCGATGTCGCGCCGGTGCGCGGCGACCTCCTTCTCCCGCAGCTCGAAGATCTTGTCACCGCTCTGCCGGTAGCCGACGAGCTGTCCGTCTACGTAGAGCCGACCCGCGTCGAGCTTCTCGAGGTGGTTGATGCACCGCAGGAACGTCGACTTCCCGGACCCGGACGGGCCCACGAGGCAGAACACGTCCCTTGGTGCGACCTCGAGATCGATGCCTTTGAGCACGTCCACGTGGCCGAACGACTTGTGGACGTTCTCCGCCTTGACCATCGGGGTGGTGCTCACCGGGCACCTCCCGCGACGCGGCCGGGCCGGAGGTTGGCGAGGATGCGCTGTCCCAGGGTGGGGGGCAGCGCCCCGGCCGACCCGCGGGCGAACCGCCGCTCGAGGTGGAACTGCCCGTAGCTCGCGATGGACGTGAGAGCGAGATACCAGAAGCTTGCGACCATCAGCATCTCGATCGTCGTGAACTCGCGTGCGGCGATCGCCGACGTGCGGGTGAGCAGGTCACCCGCGCCGACCACGAGGACGAGGGATGTCGTCTTGAGCATGGTGATGGTCTCGTTGCCGGTCGGCGGGATGATGACCCGCATCGGCTGCGGCAGCACGATGCGACGCATGGTCTGCCCC
>JBOGDX010000424.1:0-3221 GCA_050743225.1 Actinomycetes bacterium
TGCCTGGTGCTCATCGCGCTCGCCGTGCCCCAGCTCTCCGACGCGGCCGACCGCGGGGAGCGTCGGACAGAGATCCTGCAGGCCGCGCGACAGCACGCCGTCAACTTCACGACGCTGGACTACCGCCGGCTGGACCGCGACCTCGGCCGCGTGCTCGACGGCGCGACCGGTGAGTTCCGCACCCAGTTCGAGGCCGGCACCAAGGACCTCTCCGAGCTGGTGACCGCCAACAAGGCCGTGTCCGAGGGCGAGGTCCTCGAGGCCGGCCTGGTCAGCGACGACGCAGACTCGGCCCGGGTGCTGGTCGTCGCCGACAGCACCGTGACGAACGCCGCCGACCCGAAGCCGCAGAAGCGCCACTACCGGCTGCAGCTGGACCTGGTCCGCGACGGCGACCGATGGCTGGTCTCCGACCTGCAGTTCGTCGGCTGAGCGGCAGAGCGAGAGGAACGCGAGCGACGTGGCACGACGACCCATCGCGGGACACCGCGGCCGGACCCGGCCGGGCGAGCGCCCACCCCAGATAGCTGATATGGCTGATCCCGCGAGGCGCGGCGCCGCCGCCCCCACCACTGCGGTGCTGGACCGGCCGGAGCCCCCCCGGCTCAGCGAGCCCCCGGCCGAACGGCCAGAGCGCCGCCTGCGCCGACCGGTCCGGGCGGACGCCGTGCTGCTGGTCGCCCTGGTCCTGGTCATCGTCCTGGCCGTCACTGCTGGGCTGCTCGCGGTGCGCGCCCGCGGCGAGGACCGGGCGGAACGAGCCCGCGCGCAGGGACTGGCGGCAGCGGAGGCCCACGCGGTGACGCTGCTCTCCTACGACCACCGCCACCTCGACCGCGACTTCGCCCGCGCCCGGGACGTGCTCACCGGGCCGTTCGCCGACGACTACGCCACCACGACGAAGAAGGTGGTGCGGCCCAGCGCACTCGAGGTGAAGGCCGTGGTCACGGCCGAGGTCGCGGCCTCCTCAGTGGTTCGAGCCGGCGAGAACCGCACGGTGGTGCTGCTCTTCGTCGACCAGACCACGACCTCGACCCGCCTCGACGGTCCGAAGGTCGACCTCAACCGGGTCCGGCTCACCATGAGGCGCACCGGCGGAGAGTGGCTCGTCAGCGGGGTCGACGCCCTCTGACCGCGCCGTCCGCGGCGCGCCGGCGGGTCGCGGCCCGGAAAGTCTTGACTGCGAGCCCTCGCGGGTCCATCCTGCTCGCGCCGTGACAACTAGAGGGGACCGGCGCCGCTCGCTGACCGCGACGGCGGCCACTTGAGGACGGCGTGCCCACAGGGTATGCTGCCGCTTTGCGCTGCCATCTGACTCTGCCCTGGGCTTGCCCTGGGCCGTCCGGCATGCGCTGAAGCACCAGAGTCCGGCAGCCCTCGGAAGGACCCCTCTTGGCCGCCTCGCGCACCGCCAGCAAGCCAGCCAACAGCTCCCCCCGCACGAACCTGAAAAGCACAGCCCCGCGTCGCATCTCCTTCGCGAAGATCCGCGAGCCGCTCGAGGTCCCGAACCTCCTCGCACTGCAGACCGACAGCTTCGACACCCTTCTCGGAAACGAGAAGTGGCAGGCACGCGTCGAGGCGAAGGCCAGCGGGCGCGACGATGTCCCGGCCAAGTCCGGGCTCGAGGAGATCTTCGAGGAGATCAGCCCGATCGAGGACTTCCAGGGGACGATGTCCCTGTCGTTCCGCGACCACCGCTTCGAGCCTCCTAAGTACTCGATCGAGGACTGCAAGGAGCGCGACATCACCTACTCGGCGCCCCTGTTCGTCACCGCCGAGTTCATGAACAACACCACCGGTGAGATCAAGAGCCAGACCGTGTTCATGGGCGACTTCCCGCTCATGACGGACAAGGGCACGTTCGTGATCAACGGCACCGAACGTGTCGTCGTGTCCCAGCTGGTCCGCTCACCGGGCGTCTACTTCGACAAGTCGCTCGACAAGACCTCCGACAAGGACGTCTTCGGCGCCAAGATCATCCCGTCCCGGGGTGCCTGGCTGGAGTTCGAGATCGACAAGCGCGACCAGGTCGGCGTCCGTGTCGACCGCAAGCGCAAGCAGTCCGTCACCGTGCTGCTCAAGGCGCTCGGGTGGGACGACGCCAAGATCCTCGAGGAGTTCGGCGACTACGAGTCGATCCGCGCCACCCTGGAGAAGGACCACACGACCGGCCAGGACGACGCGCTGCTCGACATCTACCGCAAGCTGCGCCCGGGCGAGCCGCCGACGCGCGAGGCCGCGCAGACGCTGCTGGACAACCTCTACTTCAACCCGAAGCGCTACGACCTGGCCAAGGTCGGCCGGTACAAGGTCAACAAGAAGCTCGGCGTCGACCTTCCGGTCGGCTCCAACGTGCTCACCATCGACGACATCGTCGAGACCATCCGGTTCCTCGTGAAGCTGCACGCCGGCGAGACCGAGATGCCCGCCATGGCCAAGGACGGCAAGGTCGGGCGCAGCGTCCGGGTCGAGGTCGACGACATCGACCACTTCGGCAACCGGCGGTTGCGCACGGTCGGCGAGCTCATCCAGAACCAGGTCCGCACCGGGCTGTCCCGCATGGAGCGCGTCGTCCGCGAGCGGATGACGACGCAGGACGTCGAGGCGATCACGCCGCAGACCTTGATCAACATCCGGCCGGTCGTGGCGAGCATCAAGGAGTTCTTCGGGACCTCCCAGCTCAGCCAGTTCATGGACCAGACCAACCCGCTCGCCGGTCTGACGCACAAGCGCCGCCTCTCGGCGCTCGGCCCCGGCGGGCTCTCCCGGGAGCGGGCGGGCTTCGAGGTCCGTGACGTCCACACCAGCCACTACGGCCGGATGTGCCCGATCGAGACCCCTGAGGGCCCGAACATCGGCCTGATCGGCTCGCTCGCGACGTACGGCCGGATCAACGCGTTCGGCTTCGTCGAGACGCCGTACCGCAAGGTCGTCAAGGGCAAGGTCTCCGACCAGGTCGACTACCTGACCGCCGACGAGGAGGACGAGCACGTCATCGCCCAGGCGAACGCGCCGCTGTCCCCCGACGGCAGCTTCGCCGAGGCCCGGGTCCTGGTCCGACGCAAGGGCGGGGAGGTCGAGTTCATCCCGGCCGCCCAGGTCGACTACATGGACGTGTCGCCGCGCCAGATGGTGTCGGTCGCGACCGCGATGATCCCGTTCCTCGAGCACGACGACGCCAACCGGGCGCTGATGGGCTCGAACATGCAGCGGCAGTC
>JBOGDX010000425.1:0-3218 GCA_050743225.1 Actinomycetes bacterium
GAGTACGGCCGGATGCGCGAGGGGCAGACCCTCTTCACGTACCTGCATCTCGCCGCGTCCAAGCCGTGCACGGACGCGCTCGTCGACCGCAAGGTCACCGGCATCGCCTACGAGACCGTGGAGCTGCCCGACCGGTCGCTGCCGCTGCTGGCGCCGATGTCGGAGGTCGCCGGGCGTCTGGCTCCACAGGTGGGGGCGCACACCCTGATGCGGGCCGAGGGCGGCCGCGGCATCCTCATGGGCGGCGTCTCGGGCGTGTACGCCGCCAAGGTCGTCGTCATCGGTGCCGGCGTCTCGGGCATGAACGCTGCCGCCATCGCCCTCGGCATGCAGGCCGAGGTGCTGCTGCTGGACAAGAACATCGACCGGCTCCGCCAGGCGGACAAGATCTACCAGGGGCACCTGCAGACGGTTGCGTCGAACACCTACGAGATCGAGCGCGCCTGCCTGGACGCCGACATGGTGATCGGCGCCGTGCTGGTGCCCGGCGCGAAGGCTCCGACTTTGGTGACCAACGAGCTGGTCTCACGGATGCAGCCGGGCTCGGTGCTGGTCGACATCAGCATCGACCAGGGCGGTTGCTTCGAGGACTCGCGCCCGACCACGCACGCCGACCCGACGTACAAGGTCCACGAGTCGGTGTTCTACTGCGTCGCCAACATGCCCGGCGCGGTGCCGCACACGTCGACCTACGCCCTAACGAACGTCACGCTGCCCTACGTCGTCGAGCTGGCCAACAAGGGCTGGCGGGACGCGCTGCGGGGGGACCCCGCCCTGGCGAAGGGGCTCAACACCCACGACGGGCGCATCACCTATGGGCCGGTGGCCGAGGAGTTCGGCGCCGAGGCCCTGCCCCTTGACGAGGCTCTGCGCTGACCACTCCCCTCGAGGGCGCCCTGCGGACGTACCTGGACCACCTCGCGGTGGAGCGCGGCCTCGCGGCCAACACGCTCGCGTCCTATCGGCGTGATCTGGGCCGGTACCTCGGTCACCTCGACCGGGCCGGCGTCACCTCGCCGGGCGACGTCAGCGAGGGAGACGTGTCCGCCTTCCTCGTCCTGCTGCGGGAGGGCGACGAGGAGCACCCGCCGCTCGCCGCCAGCTCCGCCGCACGGGCGGTGGTGGCCGTGCGCGGCCTGCACCGTTTCCTCGTGCGCGAGGGGGTGGCCTCGACCGACCCCGCCCGGGGCGTACGCCCGCCGGCGCCGCCCAAGCGCCTCCCGAAGGCGATCTCGGTCCAGGACGTGGAGGCGCTCATCGAGGCGGCGGCGGTCGACCAGACCCCTCGCGCGCTGCGGGACCGGGCGCTGCTGGAGCTGCTCTACGGCTGCGGTGCTCGGATCTCGGAGGCGGTCGGGCTCGACGTGGACGAGCTCGACGCCGACCAGGGCACCGTGCGGCTGCTCGGCAAGGGCAGCAAGGAGCGGGTCGTACCCGTCGGGTCCTTCGCCCGCGAGGCGGTCTCCGCCTATCTCGTGCGGGGACGCCCCACCCTGGCTGCCGCCGGGCGGGGTTCGCCCGCGCTGTTCCTCAACGCGCGCGGCGGTCGGCTGTCGCGGCAGAGCGCCTGGACGGTGCTGCGCGCCGCGGCCGGGAGGGCAGGCATCACCCGCGAGATCTCGCCGCACACGCTGCGGCACTCGTTCGCCACGCACCTGCTCGACGGTGGCGCCGACGTGCGGGTCGTGCAGGAGCTGCTGGGCCACGCGTCGGTGACGACGACCCAGATCTACACGCTGGTGACGGTGGACCGGTTGCGCGAGGTCTACGCGACCGCTCATCCTCGCGCCCGCTGACCACCCCAACGCGACCCCTTCCATGACCGCGAAATGGTCGGGTGGGTCCCGGCGTGGCGGCTTCGGGTTGCGGGCGGCCGTCCCTACTGTCGGTGAGGCAGGTCGGTACGGCGACAGGCCGACGAGTCGACAAAGCGAGGACGGTTACGTGACTACCCAGCCGCTGATGCCCCCTGACGAGCCCCAGCCGGACCGTGAGGCGCCGCACGTCCCGGCGATCGAGGTCGACGCCGCCGCGTTCGCCGAGGCGGTGGCGCCACGACCGGCTCCCGACACCTCCCACCGGCCCATCGGGCCGACCGGACGCCCGATGCCGGTCTTCCCCGAGCCCGCGCCGCTCGATGATCACGGTCCCGCCCGGATCATCGCGATGTGCAACCAGAAGGGCGGCGTCGGCAAGACGACGACCACGATCAACCTGGGTGCATCGCTGGCGGAGTGCGGCCGCAAGGTGCTGCTGGTGGACTTCGACCCCCAGGGGTCCCTGTCGGTCGGGCTGGGCGTCAACCCGTACGACATCGACAAGAGTGTCTACAACCTGCTGATGGAGCGGGGCACCAGCCTCGAGGACGTCGTGCTCAAGACCGACGTGCCCGGCATGGACCTGCTCGCGAGCAACATCGATCTGTCCGCCGCCGAGGTCCAGCTGGTCACCGAGGTCGCCCGCGAGCAGGTCCTATCGCGGGCGCTGGCACCTGCCGTCGCCGACTACGACTTCGTCATCATCGACTGCCAGCCGTCACTCGGCCTGCTGACGGTCAACGCCCTCACGGCGGCGCACGGGGTCATCGTGCCGCTGGAGTGCGAGTTTTTCGCCCTGCGCGGCGTCGCCATGCTCGTGGAGACCATCCAGAAGGTCCAGGACCGGCTGAACCCCGAGCTGGAGATCGACGGCCTGGTCGCGACGATGTACGACGCGCGAACCGTCCACAACCGAGAGGTGCTGGCGCGGCTGGTCGAGGCGTTCGAGGAGAAGGTGTTCCACACCGCGATCAGCCGCACCGTGCGTTTCCCGGAGACGACCGTCGCGGGCGAGCCGATCACCACCTTCGCCACGTCCTCCGGCGGTGCGTACTCCTACCGCCAGCTCGCCAGGGAGGTGCTCGCACGGTGCCAGGCCAGGTGACCAGTCCACCGGAGCAGTCCGCCTCCAGGAGCCACCCCGACGAGGCTGAGCCGACGGCGCAGGTACGTCGCCTGCGGCCGGCCTCTGCCCGCACCTCCGGCCGGGAGCGCCACGACGAGAAGATCACCGTCTACGTCAGCCCCGAGGAGCTCGTCGCCCTCGAGCAGGCGCGCCTCGTCCTGCGGGCCGAGCACGGCATCGCCGTCGACCGGGGCCGCCTGGTCCGGGAGGCGATCGCCGAGCTGCTGGTCGACCTCGACACCCATGGTGAGGTCAGCGTGGTCGTCCAGCGGCTG
>JBOGDX010000426.1:0-3198 GCA_050743225.1 Actinomycetes bacterium
ACCGAGGGCCGCGGGACGTGGTGGGGCGACAGCTGGGGTCCGTACTGGGGACGGCCGCCCCGGCCGTCTGTGACCTTCGACCTGCGTGGGCGATGAGCACCGGAGGAGCCGGACGCCGGCTCAGGCAGTCGAGACGACGAAGAACCGCTCGGCGAACCGGCCCTCGGGGAGTCCTGCGGCCACCGCGTTGGCGCCGGTCCACTCACGCAGCCGTCCCTCGAGGTCGTCCGTGTGCGCGGTCTGGCTCTCGTGCGCCTGCAGCGCCGCCACCTTGGTGTCGAACACGTCGGTGATGTCGACGTGGTGGTTGTTGTCCGGGTGCGCCATGACCCAGGTCTCCGCGACGGCCCACTCCTGCAACCCCTCGTCCTGGAGCAGCTCGGGGTGGGCGTACGGGTTGCGCGCGTCGGGATAGACCGCGGCCATTGCCGCCACACCGGCCGCCAGGTGGTCCGGGTGGCTCGCGCCGACCCGCGCCCAGTTGCGCTCGGGGCTCTGGATCAGCACCCGGTGCGGCCGGACCTGCCGGATCACCCGGCTGATGTCCCGACGCAGGTCGAACGACGGCTCGAGGCGACCGTCCGGGTAGCCCAGGAACCGCACCTCGTGAACACCCAGGACCTTGGCGGCGGCCTCCTGCTCGCGGCGCCGGATGCCCGGGATGTCGGCTCGGTCCACCGTCGGGTCGAAGCCGCCGGCGTCACCATCGGTACACACGCAGTAGACGACGTCGACCCCCGACGCGGTCCACATGCTCACAGTCCCCGCAGCGCCGAAGTCGACGTCGTCGGGGTGGGCCGTGACCACCAAGGCACGCTCGACCGAGCTCTCGTCCAGCACGCGGGACTCCCCTCAAGATCGGCTGACAAGCCGTCGATCACTCATTGTGCTGCGGACCCGGCTGATCGGCGTGCTCGGGGCGTTCGCCGTGGTCATCACGGCAACGCCGGCCGAGGCCCTGGTCACGCCGCCGACGACCACTCGGCCGTTCAAGAGTGCCGTCGTCGACGAGCCCGCCTCGTGGGAGCGCGAGAGCTCGTGTGACCCGACGGAGAAGGAGGGCCCGCGCAAGCTGCGCCGCCTGCTCGACGCGACGTACGGCCACATGTACTCCAACATCGTCCGCAGCTGCACCGCCTCGGACTCCGGCCACGAGGAGGGTCGGGCGCTCGACTGGATGGTCAACGTCCGGGTCCCGGAGCAGAAGGAGATCGCCGAGTCGTTCCTGAGCTGGCTGGCCGCGCCGGACGAGTCAGGCAACACGGCGGCGATGGCGCGTCGACTGGGCATCTCCTACGTGATCTGGAACAACGGGATGTGGCGCCCGTCGACAGCCACCTGGACGACGTACAGCAAGTGCGACCGCCCGAAGTGGCGCTTCAAGCGCTACGACAACACCTGCCACCGCAACCACGTCCACGTCAGCTTCAGCTGGGCGGGCGCGCTCGGCCGCACCTCGTACTTCACCGGGTACGTCGCGTGCCCGGAGGCACTGACCGCGCCATGGGTCCCCGCCGTGCTGCCGCAGGTCTCCGACGTCGTGCCGGTCGAGCCGGTCCGGGTCCTCGGCACGCGCCGCGGGGTCGGGCTACCGACCGGTCCGTGCCGGGCGGCTCCTGACGTGCGGCTCGACGTGCCGGTCCTCGGCGTCGGCGGTGTCCCACCGAGCGGGGTCTCGTCGGTCGTCCTGCGTGTCGCGGTCTCCAAGCCGGACGCGTCGGCCGAGCTGCGGGTGTGGACGGCAGGCACGGCGGTGCCGCTGGAGCCCGCTGTGCTCGTGGCTGCGAAGACCGAAGGATCGGCGACCGTCACGGTGCCCGTCGGGATCGACGGCCTGGTCAGCCTGCAGCTCGCCGGAGGGATGGGTCACCTCGTCGTCGACGCCATCGGCTACACAAGCGGTGGTGTCCTGCCCCCCGCCTAGACTGTGCGGGAGATGAGCACCCTCTTCGACGACGACTTCCCGCTGCCCGACGCGCGGCCACCGGACGTCCCGCAGAAGCCGCGTGCCACCGACCCGTCGGTCCTCCTTGAAGGGCTCAACGAGCAGCAGCGGGCGGCAGTCGTCCACGAGGGGGCGCCGCTTCTCATCGTCGCCGGTGCCGGCTCGGGCAAGACGCGCGTCCTGACCCATCGCGTCGCGCACCTGCTCGGCGCCCGCAAGGTCCACCCCGGCTCGGTCCTCGCCATCACGTTCACCAACAAGGCTGCCGGGGAGATGAAGGAGCGGGTGGCCGCGCTCGTCGGCAACCGCGCCAAGATCATGTGGGTCAGCACGTTCCATTCGGCGTGCGTTCGCATCCTGCGCCGGGAGGCCAAGCACGTCGGCCTCAGCTCGAGCTTCTCGATCTACGACCAGGCGGACTCGCAGCGGCTGATGACCCTGGTGTGCCGCGAGCTCGACCTCGATCCCAAGCGCTACAACCCGAGGTCGTTCTCCGTGCAGGTGAGCAACCTCAAGAACGAGCTCGTCGACCACGAGACGTTCGCCGGCCGCGCGCAGACGCACATCGAGAAGACCATGGCCGAGGCCTACGCGCTCTACCAGCGGCGCCTGCAGGAGGCCAACGCTCTCGACTTCGACGACCTGATCATGACCACGGTCAACGTCCTGCAGGTGTTTCCCGACGTCCGGGAGCACTACCGGCGACGGTTCCGGCACGTGCTCGTCGACGAGTACCAGGACACCAACCACGCGCAGTACGTCCTGGTGAAGGAGCTCGTGGGTGGCGGAGAAGGTGACGAGACCGGTGTCCCACCCGCCGAGCTGTGCGTGGTCGGTGACGCCGACCAGTCCATCTACGCCTTCCGCGGCGCGACGATCCGCAACATCCTCGCCTTCGAGCAGGACTACCCCGACGCCAGGACGATCCTGCTCGAGCAGAACTACCGCTCCACCCAGACGATCCTGTCGGCGGCCAACGCAGTGATCGCGCGCAACCAGGGCCGCAAGCCCAAGAACCTTTGGTCCGACGCCGGCGCGGGCGAGCGGGTCGTCGGGTACGTCGCCGACAACGAGCACGACGAGGCGTCGTTCGTGGCCGGCGAGGTCGACCGGCTCACCGACGAGGAGGGGCTCAACCCGTCGCAGGTCGCGGTGTTCTACCGCACGAACGCGCAGTCCCGCGTGTTCGAGGAGGTGTTCATCCGGGTCGGCCTGCCGTACAAGGTGGTCGGCGGGGTGCGCTTCTACGAGCG
>JBOGDX010000427.1:0-3193 GCA_050743225.1 Actinomycetes bacterium
CTGCTGGTCGCCCCCCACCTGCCGAACCGCGAGATCATCGACTACGCCTCCGCCGGCAAGAGGGACGCGCCCAGCGGGACGGCCCGAGAGCTCGCCGAGCGGCTCGCGGCCGTCAATGCGACCGCGCAGGAGGTACCGGTCGACCAGACCGGTGGCTCCGTCGAAGCGCGTGGCGCCGCTGTGGCCGGCACTCAGGTCCACTCGGTGCGGCTGCCCAGCTTCGTGGTCTCCACCGAGGTGGTCTTCGGGCTACCTGATGAGCGCCTAGTGATCCGCCATGACGCCGGGCCGACGCCGACCCCCTACGTTGCGGGCACGCTGCTCGCCGTCCGCGCCGCCGCCAAGCGGACCGGCCTGGTTCGCGGGCTCGACAACCTGCTGCTCGATCCGTCATGACGGCTGCGGCCAACACCCGGAGGCCGGGTCACACGTCGAGCGAGGTCGCGTCCAGTGCGGCCCGGGCCGCCACGTCGCCAGTCACGTCGACGCGGGCGTGGTCTCGCCGGCCGAACAGGTAGAGCAGCAGCTCCAGCGGCTCACCGGTGATGGTGACCGCCGGGTCGCCGCCCTTCGCAGTCACCGACGACCGGGGTGCGTCGGACCGGCGCAGCACCACACCCGCGTCGGTCGAGCGGAACGCGACGGGTGCCCGGGTCCGGACCACCTTCCAGAACGCGTCCTGCACCTTCGGCGGCAAACCGCGCGGCTCCCAGCCAGGCTGGGCCCGCCGCACGTCCTCGTGATGCACGGCGTACTCGGTGGTGTTGAGGAACTTGTCGACCCCGGGGAGGGCGAACGGGGACAGCCGCCCGGGACCCGTTCGGACCAGAGCAACCAGCTCGTCGTACGGCCGCTTCTCGTACCCCTTCTGCACCTGCTCCGTCCACCCCGACAACGCCGAGACCGCCACGCCCGGCGTTGCGTCCGGGCGGCGCTCGCGCACGACGAGGTGCGCGGCGAGCGCCCGGGTGTCCCAGCCCGTGCAGAGGGTCGGGGCGTCGGGGCCGAGCTGGTCGAGCAGGTCGGCCAGCGCGTGGCGCTCGGTGCGGGCGATCGACGGCACCGGCTGATCGTAGGGTGACCCGGTGAGCGACCGGGACGACACCCTGCGCCGCGGCCTGGGACTGCTGGGCCGCGCGGTCCGGCACGAGCCGCGGATCTTCGCGGTCGCGGTGGGTGGCAGCGCGGTGTACGGCCTGATGACCGTCGCGTCGGCGTGGGTCCTCGGCGGGATCACCGATCGGGTGATTGTGCCGGCCTTCTCCTCGGGCTCCACGACGTCAGGCGGGCTGGCCGTGGCCGCTGCCGCCATCGTCGCGGTGGCGGTCCTGAAGGCGGCGGGGATCGTGGCCCGGCGGCTGGGGGCGGGCGTGATGCAGTACCGCCTGCAGGCGAAGTACCGCAGGGACGTAACGCGCCAGTACCTGCGGCTGCCTCTGTCCTGGCACCAGCGCCACCCGACGGGGCAGCTCCTGTCCAACGCGAACGCCGACGTCGAGGCGGTGTGGTTCCCGATCGCGCCGTTGCCGATGGCTGTCGGCGTCATCGTGATGCTCGTCGTGGCCGGCGTCGCGCTGGTCGTCACCGACGTGGTCTTGTCGCTGGTCGGCTTCCTGGTGTTCCCCGCGATTTTCGCGCTCAACGTCATCTACCAGCGACGCCTCTCACCGCTCGCAACGCGTGCGCAGCAGCTGCGGGCCGAGGTCAGCGGCGTCGCGCACGAGTCGTTCGAGGGCGCGCTGGTGGTGAAGACGCTGGGGCGTGAGGCGGACGAGACCTCGCGGTTCCGGGCGGCGGCCGACGAGCTGCGCGACGCCCAGGTTGCGGTCGGGCGAGTGCGCGGGATGTTCGACCCGGTGCTCGAGGCACTGCCGTCGCTGGGGGTGCTGGCGGTGCTCCTGGTCGGCACGGCGCGCATCGAGTCGGGCGCGATCGACGCCGGCGACCTGGTGCAGGTGGCCTACCTGTTCACGATCCTCGCCTTCCCCGTGCGGGCGATCGGCTGGGTGCTGGGCGAGCTGCCCCGCAGCGTCGTCGGGTGGGACCGGGTGTCGCGGGTGCTCGAGGCGACGGGCGGCCTGACGTACGGCGGCACGGCGCTCCCCGACGGGAGCGGTTCGCCGGCCTCTCTCGACGTACGGCACGTGGGCTTCTCCTACGACGACGCGCCGGTGCTGCGGGACGTGACGTTCGAGGTGCCGGCGGGCCGGACCGTCGCGGTGGTCGGACCGACCGGGTCGGGCAAGTCGACACTGACCGCGCTGCTCGTGCGACTGGTCGACCCGGTCAGCGGCGAGGTGGTGCTCGACGGCGTGGACCTTCGCGCGGTGGCGCGTGGCGGGGTCGCCGGCGCTGCGGCGGTGGTGCCGCAGCAGACGTTCCTCTTCGACGACACCGTGCGCGGCAACGTGACGCTCGGCCTGGGCGTGCCGGACTCCGACGTACGGGCGGCGCTGCGGGTGGCGCAGGCGGAACAGTTCGTGGATGCGCTGCCCGGGGGGCTGGACACCCGGGTAGGGGAGCGCGGCATGACGTTGTCGGGCGGGCAGCGGCAGAGGCTCGCGCTGGCCCGCGCAGTGGTGCGCTCGCCGCGACTCCTGGTCATGGACGACGCGACGTCGTCGGTCGACCCGCGCGTCGAGGCGGCGATCCTGGCCGGGCTCCGGGGCTCCGCTGCCGGGGGCGACGGGCTCGCCCCGACGGTTGTTGTCGTCGCGTACCGGAAGGCCACGATCGCCCTCGCCGACGAGGTCGTCTACGTCGAGCACGGGAAGGTCGTCGACCGGGGCACTCACGACGAGCTGCTCGCCCGGTGCCCGGGTTACCGGGAGCTGATCACGGCGTACGAGCGGGAGGAGGCCGAGCGGGCGGCCATCGCCGCCGACGAGGAGAGCTCCGACTCCGTCGCGTGACTTGTTCGTTTTGCTGCGGTGGCGCCGCGCCGGTGCGTTGAAGACGGCGCAACGACCTCTGGACCGCCGCGATCAGGCCTAAACCGCGCGTTGCGCCGTCTTGAGCGCACCGCCCAGCCTTGGCGGCTGTCTCAGCAGCCCCTCCGGCCACGCCGGCCACGCCCGTCACCGCCTCCGGCCGATCCGCGAGCCCGCTCCGGAAGCCCGCTCCGGACTGGCGGAGCATCGGTTCACTTTGCGTACCCGAGCTCCGCCAAAGCGGCGCCGTCATGGCCACAGAC
>JBOGDX010000428.1:0-3186 GCA_050743225.1 Actinomycetes bacterium
TCATGGTCCTCGTCGGTGTCGTCGACGCCGAGACCGCGTTCTTCAGCGAGGAGACGGGGGTCGACTGGAACGTCATCTTCCTGCTTCTCGGCATGATGATCGTCGTCAGCGTGCTCAAGCAGACCGGTGTGTTCGACTACGTCGCCATCTGGGCCGTCAAGCGGGCGCGCGGCCGGCCGTTCCCCGTCATGGTCCTGCTCACGATGATCACCGCGCTGGCGTCGGCCCTGCTCGACAACGTTACGACGGTCCTGCTGATCGCGCCGGTGACCCTGCTCGTCTGCGAGCGACTAGGCCTGCCGCCGGTTCCGTTCCTCATCGCCGAGGCCCTTGCCTCCAACATCGGCGGGACGGCCACCCTGATCGGCGACCCGCCGAACATCATCATCGCCAGCCGCGCCGACCTGTCGTTCAACGAGTTCCTCGGCAACCTGGCGCCGATCGTCGTCATCCTCCTCGTGGTGTTCGTCGGGCTTTGCCGTGTGCTCTTCCGGTCCGCGTTCCAGTACGACGCGGAGCGGGCAGCGGCGGTGATGGACCTCGACGAGAAGGAAGTCATCAGGGACCGCGCGCTGCTCGTCCGGTCGCTGCTCGTCCTGGCCGCGGTGATTGCCGCGTTCGTCGGGCACTCCGCGCTGAACCTGGAGCCGTCCGTCGTCGCGCTGCTCGGCGCGGGGACCCTGGTGGCAGTGACCCGGATCGAACCGGCCGACTACCTCGAGGAGGTCGAGTGGTCCACGCTCGTGTTCTTCATGGGTCTGTTCGTCATGGTCGGGGCGCTCGTCGAGGTCGGCGTGATCGACACCTTGGGCGAGCACGTGACTGATGCGGTCGGCGACAACTACTTCCTCGCCTCGTCGGTGCTGCTGTGGGGGTCCGCCCTGCTCTCGGGCGTCATCGACAACATTCCCTACGTCGCGACGATGACTCCTCTGGTCCAAGGGCTGGTCGACAGCGGTGGCGGGCAGCCCAAGGCGCACGCCCTGTGGTGGGCCCTCGCGCTCGGCGCCGACCTGGGCGGCAACGCCACCGCTGTCGGGGCCAGCGCCAACGTGGTCGTGATCGGCATCGCGGCCCGCAACGGCTACCCGATCTCGTTCTGGAAGTTCACGAAGTACGGCCTCGTGGTGGCGGTCGTAACCATCGCCCTGGCCTGGCCGTATCTGTACCTCCGCTACTACGCGTTCGCCTGAGATGGCCCGCGGACGACGGGCACGAACGGCGCTGTTGCACACGCTGCCGACCCGGGAGCGCGAGGTCATCGCCGAGGCGCTGCGCGACGAGACCGTCGGCGGAGTCCTGCTGCTCGCCGCGACCGTGGTCGCGGTCGTATGGGCCAGCTCGCCGCTGGCCGACAGCTACCAGGCGATGCGCGACATCACCGTCGGTCCGGCGGCCCTGCACCTCGACCTGACGCTGCAGGAATGGGCCGCCGACGGCCTGCTGGCGGTGTTCTTCTTCGTCGCCGGGCTCGAGCTCAAGCGCGAGCTGGTGGTCGGCCACCTGAGCAACCCCTTGGAGGCGGTCCTGCCGATGGTCGCCGCCGTCTGCGGCATGGCGGTCCCGGCCGGCCTCTACCTTGCTGTGGCGGCATGGGAGCCGGAGGTGCTGGAGGGGTGGGCGGTGCCAATCGCCACCGACATCGCCTTCGCGCTCGCCGTGCTCGCCGTCATCGGGTCCGCGCTCCCGACTGCTCTGCGGGCCTTCCTCCTCACGCTGGCCATCGTCGACGACCTCGGCGCCATCCTGGTCATCGCGATCGGCTTCACCGACGCCCTCGACCTCGGCGCGCTTGGCCTGGCCGCAGGACTGGTTCTGCTGTACGCCGTACTGCAGCACCGTCGTGCCCGCACCGGCCTGACTCTCCTGGTGGTGGCGCCGCTGCTGTGGGGACTGGTGCACGAGAGCGGGGTGCACGCGACCATCGCGGGGGTCGCGCTCGGGCTGGTCACCAGGGTGCGGCAGGACCCCGGCGAGAGGCGCACGCCCGCGGAGCGGCTCGAGCACGTCGTCCGCCCGGTGTCTGCCGGTGTCGCGGTCCCTCTGTTCGCACTGCTCTCGGCGGGAGTGCCGATGACGCCGGCTGCCCTCGGCGAGGCCGCCGGCGACACGGCGGCCGTCGGCGTCGCCACCGGCCTCGTCGTGGGCAAGTTCGTGGGCATCCTTGCGGGCGCCTACCTGACCGCCCGTCTCACGCGCGCGGCGCTCAGCCCCGAGCTGCGCTGGACGGACATCGCCGGTGTCGGGTTCCTCAGCGGTATCGGATTCACCGTCTCCCTGCTCATCGCCGACCTGACGTTTGACGGGTCGGGCCGGCTCGCCAGCGTCAAGGTCGCGATCCTCGCCGGCTCGGTGGTCTCTGCCGTGCTTGCGACACTCGTCCTCCTCCCCCGCGACCGGGCGCACCGGAAGGCGTCGGGAGGCGATCATTGGGCAGACTGGGCCCGATGACCACCGTCCGCCGATCGCAGGAGGCCCGGGCATGACGGACACGATGCGCAGCACAAGTCCCGACGAGACGCTCGGCGCGCTCTTCGTGACCGCCAGCCGCGACCTCTCGGCCCTCGTCCGCAGCGAGGTGGAGCTGGCCAAGGCCGAGATCCGCCAGGACGTCAAGAACGGCGTGGCCGGCGGCGCGATGTTCGGTGCCGCCGCGTTCCTCGGCGTCCTCGCGGTCATCCTGTTGTCGGTCGCCGCGGCGTACGGCCTGGTCGCCCTCGGTCTGCACCCCGGACTGGCCTTCCTGTCCGTCGCCGGCTTCTACCTCCTGGTGGCCGGCCTTCTCGCACTCGGCGGCAAGCAGGCCGTGGGCAAGGTCGGCCCACCCGAGCGCACCATCCGCACGAGCAAGGAGACGGCGGCTTTCTTGAAGAGCCCGCGCTCCGACGGGACGGGGCGTGCGCAGACGCCGGCCACCTGAGCAACCGCCCGACGCCTCCGTGGCCCGGGTCCCCGGACCCTGGGAGCACCACATGGTCGCCGCGAACGGCGCCCGCTTCCACGTCGCCGTGTCGGGCGACGGACCGCTCGTGCTGCTCCTGCACGGGTTCCCCCAGTTCTGGTGGGCGTGGCGGCACCAGCTGCCGGAGCTGGCCGCCGCCGGTTACCGTGCGGCGGCGATGGACCTGCGCGGCTTCGGCGCCAGCGACAAGCCGCCCCGCGGCTACGACCCGCGGACGCTGGCCG
>JBOGDX010000429.1:0-3181 GCA_050743225.1 Actinomycetes bacterium
TTGGCCTCGCAGTGCGCCCGGGCGCGACTCCGGCTGGGGGTTCTGATGTTCTGGTCAGCCGGGCGAGTAAACGACATGCTCAACATCGTCGACTGCGAAGCCGCGGCCGTGTTCACTCGCGGTCATCCATCCGACGACCCTTGATCCGCCGAGATCAGGTCAGCGACCTCGACCTGGACGCCTAGGGGCGGCGGCCCGTCGGTCGTGGGTACCTGGAGCGTGGCAACCCCGGCGCCGTTCTGGTGGATCCAAACCACTCCGTCAGCCGAGGAGGCCAGCACCGCGCCGATCTGCGCGATCGGCTGAGTCCGCCATGCGGCGGACGTGCAGGACGCGAGGTTCTCGACGAGGCGGGCGGCCGCGTCCGACGCCTGGGCCGCCGACCGGAAGCCGATCCCGTCCGACCAGACGAACGGGGGCCCGCCGAGGGTCCCGATGCCGATGCTCCCGCCCCCCGCTCCGATGGCGTCCAATGACCAGTCTCCTCCACACGGGTGGAGGATCGTGGGGTCGTTGTCGGTGACGGTCCAGTCGGGCACCTGCGCCAGTGTCTTCCGCAACTCTGTCGCGAACAACTCGTCGGAACCCGCCTCGGGGTCGCTCGTGGTCGGTCCCGGGGGGGCCGGTGCCGTCTCGTCGTTCCCACCAAGTGTCTGGAGCGCCGTGACGCCCAGGATGATGACCAGAACGGCTGCCGCAGCTGCCGCGATCGCAGTACGGCGGCGATCCCGCTGCCGCTGGCTGTCGATGCGCTCGTCGACTTCGTCACGCGCATTCCTCAGGTCTGACTCGGTCACGACGACACCTCCTGCAACTGCCGCGATGTCCCGCGCGAGCCGCTCCTCGATGCTGCTCATCGGGTCACCTCGATCCGCTGCTGTAGGACCTGCAATCCGCGATGGGTATGGGCCTTGACCGACCCCTCGCTGATCTGGAGCAGCTGCGCAGTCTCCGCGACGGAGAGCTCGAGGACGTACCGGCAGGCCAGCACCTCGCGCTGGCGTCGGGCCAACGTGCGCATGACCGCCACCAGCGATTCGATCTCGTCGCGACCCACCGCCGTGTCCTCCGGACTCTCCTGATGCTCGCGCACGAGCATCAGCGGCCTTGGGGCGCGTTGGGTGACCTGCCGTCGTACCCAAGACCGACAGCGGTTGAGCACCGCGGAGCGGAGATACGCCTCGGCGGCCTCCGGGTCACGCAGCGACCACCGATGACGGTGCAGGGCCACGAAGGCGTCCTGGACGGCGTCCTCTGCAGCCTCGCGACTTCCCAGCATGACGACGGCGAGACGGAGGAGCGCGGCGTAGAGCCGCCGGAACAGCATGTCGACGAGCTCAGCGCTTGCAGGGATCGCCGCATCGCGCCAGCTGCCGGCACGCCGCTCACCCATGGAGAGCATCTCCTCCGGCACGGGGTCGGTCATGCCCGAGAGTCGTTCGACCGCCCCTCAGGTTGACACAGCACCGCCCTGGCTTTGGACCAGTCGGACGGGAACCAGCCCCCAGCCGGTGACGACCGGTCCGTTCGCCGGACTGGAGTCCTGCGGGCGCGTGCAAAGGGGGCAATACCTCGCATCAAGCGACTCGCACCGGCCGAGTCCGGCCAGGTACGGGCTGCGCGAGAATTGTGGCGGCGGGGCCTCGGCGACAGCGACCCAGCGGCGGAACCTCATCAGGCCGGTGCCCTGGAGCACCCCGCGGACTACCCACGCTCCCGAGGATCCGCCGCTCGCTGAGCACTTCTACCGACGGCTGCTGAACGAACAGCCAGCCCTCAACGGGACCACGGCGACCAAGCACATCAAGCTCGCCGAGATCTTGCTCGACCGAGGCTCCGCCAAGGATGTGGATGAGGCTGCAGAACTACTCATCCGATCGGCAGACGAGGCCCACCTCCGTTCCCGACGGCCCGCTTCCGCTGGCGACGGGCTGCCACTGGCGTGCGCGGAGGCAAAAGGTGATCGCGAAGGCGCACGAGAGCCGCACGGCGGGCGCTCGACCTCGCGGCACGCGGACCAGTTTCCCGTCATGAGACAGCGGGCGTTGTTCATGCCGACAGAGCAACTCTCAAGAAACTGCGAAGACTGGCGAGGTAGACGCACTCATCTGCCGCGATCCGCGGGCACGTGCCGCTGGGGGCTGCGCCTCGGTCGCGCTGAAACCGCGGTCGAGGAACAGTCACGCGTGGTGGTCCTTCCGCGTCGCCGTCGTGGTGACGACCGGTGCGGTCGTCACTGCGTGGCGGACTCCTGCCTGGCGCCCTTGACGGCGTACCGCACGTGGGTGGCGTACTGCGAGCTCCAGGTGCCGAGCACCTCGAGGTCGAGGTCCTGCTCGAATCCTTCGAACAGCCGCTTGCCGCCCCCCAGCACGAGCGGTGCGGTGGAGATCGCGAGCTCGTCGACCACGTCCGCCGCGAGGCCCTGGCGGATCAGGTCGGCACCACCGCCGAGGGAGACCCCGCCGTCGCCGGCGAGCTCGCGCGCCTTCAGCAGCGCGGCGTCGAAGCCGTCGATGAACAGGAAGCCGGTGCTCGGGTCGGGCTGGTCCTCGGTGCGGTGGGTCAGCACAATCAACGTGCCGGGGAACGGGTTGGTGCCGCCCCAGGCGCCGGCGGCGTCGTACATGTTGCGGCCGACGATCCCGCAGCCCAGCCCCTCGGTGAGCGACTCGTAGTACTCCCGGTCCGCGCCATGCATGCCGTCCGTGTCGCGGCCGTCGTCGGCGTACGTCCACGGGCCACCCATCACCCAGTAGTGGAGACGCTCGCCCCCGATGCCGAGGCCGTGCTCCGGCCCGTCCTGCGGCCCCACGATGTAGCCGTCGACCGAGGTCGTGATGGCTGCGATGACCTTGCCCATGGTTCCTCCTGCGTCCGGTGTGCATCAGTTCAGACCGCCGCGCGCGCCCAGAGTCATCGGTGGCGGGGATGAACCGAGTCTGACACCGGTGCGACCCGAGTGGGTCGCAGATGCAGTCTGCTTCCAGTGCACTGCGCCGCCTTCCGATCGCGCCTACAGCCTCGGCGAAGACGGACTACAGGCGTCGCTGACAGTCGAAGCAGCGATCCCGTTTCCGGCGTCCTCGCGGACTTCAGCAACGGGTTATCCGAGATCGAGGGCCCTCACCATCCGGGAGCGCAGCAGCGAGTTCATGCCCGCGCCTTTCCACTTCCGTGA
>JBOGDX010000430.1:0-3178 GCA_050743225.1 Actinomycetes bacterium
GGGTCAGCCTGCTCACGGATGACCTGTCCGACCTGCCGGGCCGAGAGCATGCCCTCGACCAGGATGTCGCCGGACGCGAGCTTGTAGGCGAACTGCTCGAGGTGACGGACGAGCACTGCAGCCGTGCCGCGGTCGCCGCCACCGGCGTCCTTGACCTGGCGGGCGACGCGGCGCGGGTCCATCGCCACGGCGAGCAGGATCTCGTGGGACTCCGAAACCGGCGCGGCCGTGCGCAGTAGGCGCTCGTAGACGACCCGGGCATGGTGCTGTTCGCTGCCCTGTTGTCGCGCCTCCGGGCACATCGCCTCGGCGAGGAAACTGACCAGCGACCCGGAGTCGACTGGGGTGGTGGTGTCTCGCCACTGCAGCCGCACCCAGGGGCTGCCCGGGTCGGCGATGCTGCCGATGATGTCAGCCCATTCGCTGGTCGCCGCCGCCTGCTCACCGGGCTGCTTCATCAGGAAGGCGGAGCTGGCCCGGGCCTTGAGCACGCCGATCACCAGCTGACCGTCGAGGATGACGCCGACGTCACCATCCACGTACGGCGTGGCGACGACGCGCGTCCGGGCCTGCCGCAGCGGCTCGGGCAGCTGGACGGGCCAAACATGAGCACGGTCACTCCGGACACCTGCCGTCGGTGTGCCCGACCGCCAGGAGGCTCGGCCGCTTGCGGCCCTGGCCAGGTAGCGGATGAGAAGCAAGACCCACTCGGCCAGCGGGTTTCCGTGGACGGGAAGGAAGGCCACGACGCCCGCGGCGACCATCACCGACAATGCTCCGAGCAAGCCGGAGCTGCCACCGACCACGAACAGCAGTCCAATCCCGGTGACGACGCCCACGGCCGCCGTCGTGAGCGACGCACCGGACACTCCAAGCAGCAGGCCGCGCTGTTCCAGCGCGCCGAACTCGACAGTCAGGTCCTCCTGGGTAGCCGTCACTGAGCTTCGCCTCCGTCGCCTTGGCCCGGCCTGGTCGGAAGAAATGGCGTCATCGTCGTTGGACCGCGTGACCCACCGGGCTGCGGTGAGCCCGCGGGCAGCTGCGGCTGCTCCCTGCCTTGCTGAGCCCCGCCGCGCTGCCCATTGCCGAGCGATGGGGGTGACGCTGCACGTCCGCCACGGCCCATCAATGTGCGCGCCGAATCGCCACCTGCACCCGCCAGCGCCCCACCGACCGCAGCACCGGCCCCGCCGCCGGCGAACACCGCGGCGACCCGCGCAGCCCGTCCGAGGTTCATGTCGAGGGTGCGCATCGACGACGACACCGGGCTCATCGGCGCGGCGGCGAGCCGGCCTGCATCGTGCCGAGTGAGTGCCCGGCCGACATGGGCCTCCATGATCGGCAGCAGCTTGAACAGCAGGTAGGGCATGAACGCGGCCACGGTGAGCAGCACTAATCCGGTGAGTACCGAGCCCCACGACGCCGTCAGCCGCTGATCGTCGAAAGACGAGACCGCGGACCAACCGAGCGCGACCACGGCGTACAGGACGAACTTGCTGAAGATGAGGACGGCGAGGAACTCGATCGCGCGCCGCGCCCACCGTCGGGTCGGTCCCCAAATGGTCCCGACCAACATGAGCGGCAGGAAGTAGACGACCACGTGGATCATCACGTTGCGGATGAACAGTTCGACGTACATCGCCAAGGACGCGAGCGCCACGAACAGGCCGAGGAGCATCGCGAGGAACGCCTGGCCCGGGCTGCCCGCCGTCAGCTGTGTCAGCGGCCGGATGAGTGCGTCGAAGGTCTGCACCATGTCCTTCGGCGCGCCGGCGGCGACCTGCGCGGTGGCAACGTCCACGAGCGCGATGAACCCCTGGGCGAGATAGAGCACGATCCCCGAGGCCGCAAACGCGCCGACCGTGAAACCAACGACGCGGCCGAGGTCGCTCGTCGATCGGTGGACCACCGACTGCATCAGTCCGACGAGGAAGAACACCGTCGCGAACAGCGCCGAAACGCTGACCATCCGCTGGAAGCCCTCGACGTACCACTGCGAGTCCAGCTCCGGATGGATGGGCGCGGCCACGAAGGCGAGCACGGACGTGAGCACCTCGGATGCGGCACCCACGACACCTTCGGCGAGCTCCCGGATAGCGCCGCCGGCCACCGAGCCGGCCGCCTGTTCCGCAAGGTCGCCCAGCCGGCAGGCAGGGTTGATGCGACCGGTGAGCCCGTCGCAGTCGATCGGGCTCGAGCTCGCCGCGGCCGATATGGAGTCAGCGAGTGGCATAGGCATAGGAGGCGAAACCCCGATCGGTAGCGATGATGGACAGGTCGCTGCTGAGCTCGCCGGATACGGCCGGAGTGGGGCCGGGCTCCTGCGTGACCGCGGATGCCTCCAGCTTCCAGTCGCCACCGGACCAGGTGAGCGGGACGCGGGCGGTGGCCCAGGCGGTGGATGCGGCGACGTTGGCCGAGCCGGTCCCGGCGTAGAGGCTGAACCCCCAAACGGTGACCACGGCCGCCTCTGCGGAGAAGGACTCGAGCTTGTATCCGACGGGGACGTAGCGGTAGGCCGAGCTCTGCTCGTCGGCGTGCGCTGCCGACAGCGGACTACCAGCCGGGGGCGTGCTGGCGCTACCCACCAGAGACTCGATGTCACGGAGCTCGTCCGGCGGCAGCACCGCCTGGAGGATCTCCCGACGGGTGTCGACGTCGCCGACGAAGGCGCGGCCGTTCACCCCGATCGTGTACGCCGTGGCCGCGCCGACCGCACCAGGTTGGCTGTGTGCCCATCCGACTCCGACGCCGTGGACGGCTGAGCGCGGACCCGGGCCGCTACTGTCGATTGGGTCACCCTCGCGCCCTTCTGAAGGCTTGCTGGTCGGCGCCGACACCGACGACCGACCTAACGCGATGCCGAGGGACAGGACGAGCAGTGCCGCGAGCAGCGCGGCGATCACCACGGCGAGGCGCCGTCTCCCGTCGCCGGCACGGGGCGGATCACCGGTGCGGTGATCGGTGAACGGCGCAGCCGTCGGGGTTCTCATCAGGCCTTGCCGCCCAGCCCCATCGCCCAGGCGATGAGGGCCGGTCCGGCGCCGAGCAGGATCGCCCCGCCCACCGCGGCGAGCATGGTCGTCTTGCCCATGGCCGCGCCGTGGCTGGAGTGCATCACCCGGCCGCCGATCCCCCACATCGCCGCACCCATCGCGAAGGCGGCCAGGGTCAGTAC
>JBOGDX010000431.1:0-3174 GCA_050743225.1 Actinomycetes bacterium
GTCAGAGCGGCCGCCCGGGTGCAGCGGTTGTCCGCCCTCACCCGCTGCCCCGAGCTTGTCGCGGCCCGGCTGCGCGAGGACGGCGCCTGGGAGGTGATCGTGGTCCGGCACGGGCGCCTGGCCGGGACCGCCGTCGCGGCGCGGACCGACGACCCGCGTGTCGTGGCCGACACCCTCGTGTCAGCCGCTGAGGTCGTCGCGCCCAGCCACGGACCCACACCCGCGGCCTCCGCCGAGGAGACCGAGTGCGTCCTGCGCTGGCTGGAGCGGCCGGGGGTGCGGCTGGTCGGCCTCGACGGGACCTGGGCCAGCCCCGCCTACGGAGCCGGCGGGGTGAGGCTGTGGGTGGATGCTGCCGAGGAGGCCCGCGGCGCGCTGGGCGGCGGGCTGGGCGACCGGCGCGACATCCGACCGGTGCACCAACCCGGTGCCGCGGTCAGCCGGATCGCCGGCTGACCGACGCCCGCCCGGCGCCCAGGTGGGTCGGGTGAGCCGAGCACTCGAGAGGCCCCACACCGCGACGGCACCTGTGGGCCGCGGCGAGCACCACGATCCGGGGGACGTCGCGCTCGAGAGTTGAGCTCACGCCATCGCCGTACACTCGGCCCCGTGATCACCGCGATCGTCCTCGTCCACGTCGAGTCCGACCGGATCCCCGAGGTCGCCGAGGCCATCGCCGAGCTGGACGGGGTCAGCGAGGTCTACTCGGTCACCGGGGACGCCGACCTCATCGCGATGGTGCGGGTCCGGGAGCATGAGGCACTTGCGGACGTGATCGCCGACCGGCTCAGCAAGGTCCGCGGCGTCGAGGCCACCGAGACCCACATCGCATTCCGGACGTACTCGAAGCACGATCTGGAGGCCGCCTTCTCCCTCGGCACCGAGTCAGCGGAATGACGGTCGAACCGCATCGCCGCATCATGATGCTATGATGCGGCGATGCGCACCACTGTAGACCTGCCACCGGACCTGCACGAAATCGCGCGCAACATCGCCCGGGACGAGAGACGCAGCCTGAGCTCGGTCATTGCCGACCTCGTCCGACGGGGGCTCGGCGCCGATACCCGGCAGGGCGACCCAGCCGAGCTGCCGACCCGCAACGGGTTCCCACAGATGGACTTCGGACGCGTGGTCACGACCGAGGACGTGCGCAGAGCGCAGGACGACGAGTGACCACGCTGCTCGACGGCAACGTCCTGGTCGCCCTCACCGCGCCTGGTCACGTCCACAGCGAGGCCGCCCACACCTGGTGGCAGAGCCGGTCCGACCGGGTCTTCGCGACCTGCCCCATCACGCAGGGCACCCTGCTGCGTCTCTCGATGTCGCTAGGCTGGGCAATGGCGGACGCGCGACGCGCTCTCGCTCGACTCACCGACCGACCGGACCACGCGTTCTGGCCCGATGACCTCAGCTTCACCGATCTCGACTGGTCGCGCGTCGTCGGCCGGCGGCAGGTTACGGACGCCTACCTCGCGGCATTGGCACGGCACCGGAGAGGCCGACTGGCGACGTTCGACAAAGGACTGGCAGCGTTGCACGACGACGTGGCCGACGTGATCCCGACCTCAGCCTGATCAGCTTCGCGAGGCCGGTCAGCGGCTGGCGAGCGCCTGGCTCGTCTCGACCCAGCCGGCGAGGACCCGCGCCGCTGCGCCGCTGTCCACGGCCTCTGCCGCCGTCCGCATCGCGGACCGCAGCCGGTGCGCGAGCGGCTCGTCGGTGGGTGACAGGGCCACGAGCGCGGCCGCCGCGTTGAGCAGGACGGCATCGCGCACCGAGCCGCTCTCACCGGCCAGGAACCGCCGGGTCACCTCGGCGTTGTGCGAGGCGTCGGCGCCGCGCAGCGAGTCCGGTTCCGCACGTGCCAGCCCGACGTCCTCGGGCGAGACCTTCTCGCTCGTCGCCTGACCGTCGCGCACGACCCATACCTGTGACGGCGCGCAGGGCGTGAGCTCGTCCAGCCCGTCGTCACCGCGGAACACCAACGCAGTCACCCCGCGGTCGGCGAGGACCTGCGCCATCACACCAGCCATCCGCGCGTCGGCGACACCGACTGCCTGGGCGCCTGGCTGGGCGGGGTTGGCGAGCGGCCCCAGGAAGTTGAAGACGGTGGCGACCCCGAGCTCGCGACGCGGCCCGGCCGCGTGCCGCAGGGCGGGGTGGAACCGCGGCGCGAAGCAGAACGCGATGCCCGCCCGGTCGACGCACTCGACGACACGCGCCGGCGAGAGGTCCACGACCACACCCAGCTCCTCGAGCAGGTCGGCCGACCCGCAGGCGGAGGACGCGGCTCGGTTGCCGTGCTTGACCACCCGGGCGCCGGTGCCCGCGACGACCACCGCCGCCATCGTGGAGATGTTCACGGTGTGCGCGCGGTCGCCGCCGGTTCCGCAGGTGTCCACAGCAGGGCCCGGCACGTCGATGCGTTCGGCGTGGGCGAGCATCGCGGTCACCAGCCCGGTGACCTCCGCGGGCGACTCGCCCTTGGCCCGAAGGGCGACGACGAACCCGGCGAGCTGGGCCGGCGTCGCTGCACCCATCATCACCTGCTCCATCGCCCACGCCGTCTGTGCCGCGGACAGGTCCTCCGCGGCCAACAACCGGGTGAGCAGCCCGGACCAGGTCGTGGGCGCGCCGGTGGCCACCTGGCTAGCTCACCGGGAGCTCGCCGCGACGGCGGCGCATGAGATCGGCCACTGCGCGCGCGAGCACGATCGGGTCGAGGGGGTGCGGCACCGCCGCCTCGGCCCGCGACCACGCGGCGAGCCAGTCGTCCTGGACCCGCCCGGTGAGCACCAGGATCGGCGGGCACTGGTAGATCTCGTCCTTGAGCTGCCGGCTGATGCCCATTCCGCCGGCCGGTACCGCTTCGCCGTCGAGCACGACGACGTCGATGCCGCCGCGGTCGACGGCCGCGATCACCGCCGGCTCGGTCGCGCACTCGAGGAACTCGACCCGGGGCAGCTCGGCCGCCGGGCGCCGCCCGATGGCAAGCCTGACCTTGGACCGCGCGTCGACATCGTCGCTGTACACCAGGATGGTCATCTTCTCGGTGCTCGGCATGGGCGGCTGTCCTTACTCTCTCCTGGACGGTACGTGCGGAGGCCAGCGAACCGGTTAGCGCAGCTGATCGGAGCCGATCGTATCGAGCGGGGCGGGTGCGCGAGCTCGTAG
>JBOGDX010000432.1:0-3168 GCA_050743225.1 Actinomycetes bacterium
GTCAACGCCCGGGTGACCGCGCTGGCCAAGGCGCAGTCCGACGACATCGCGGCCCGACTTGAGCGCGAGGGCGTGCGGGTCCTGCCCGGGCGGGGCCGGCTGGACGGGCCGTCCCGGGTGGTCGCCGACACCAAGGGCGGGGCCGAGGAGGCGGTCGACGCCGACGCGGTCCTGGTGGCCACGGGAGCGCATCCGCGGCTGCTGCTCGACGCGGTTCCGGACGGGGAACGCATCCTCACCTGGGAACAGCTCTACACCCTCGACAGGCTGCCCGAGCACCTGGTCGTGGTCGGCTCGGGCGTTACGGGCGCCGAGTTCGCGTCGGCGTACACCGCGCTCGGCTGCCAGGTCACCCTGGTGTCGTCGAGGGACCGTGTCCTGCCCGGTGAGGACGCCGACGCGGCGACCGTCCTCGAAGAGGTCTTCCGCCGGCGGGGCATGACCGTGCTGTCGAGGTCCCGCGCGGGTGCGGTGAGCCGCGACGGAGACGCGGTGACGGTCACGCTCGACGACGGCCGCACCGTCGAGGCGAGTCACTGCCTGATGGCCGTCGGGTCGGTGCCCAACACCGCGGACATCGGGCTCGAGGGGGCCGGCGTCCGGCTGGACGAGAGCGGGTACGTCGAGGTGGACCGCGTCTCGCGGACCTCAGCGACGGGCGTGTACGCCGCCGGGGACTGCACGGGCGTCCTCATGCTGGCCTCGGTCGCGGCGATGCAGGGGCGCATCGCGATGTGGCACCTGCTCGGTGACGCCGTGAGCCCGCTGAGCATGCGGTCCGTCGCATCGAACGTGTTCACCGAGCCGGAGATCGCCACGGTCGGCTGGACCCAGAAGGACCTCGACGAGGGCACCACCGACGCCGTGGTGGTGAAGCTGCCGCTGGCGACGAACGCGCGGGCGAAGATGCAAGGCGTGCACGATGGCTTCGTCAAGCTGTTCGCGCGCCCCGGCTCCGGCACGATCGTCGGAGGCGTGGTTGTGGCCCCGCGCGCGAGCGAGCTGATCTTCCCGGTTTCACTGGCTGTCGACGGCCGCCTGACCGTCGACCAGGTGGCGCACTCGTTCACGATCTACCCCTCGATCAGCGGGTCGGTCGCCGAGGCCGCCCGCCAGCTGCACACCAAGGTCTGGCACGGCTGACCGAGCGGTCGTCACCCCCAGGAGAGCGCGTCCAGCACGTGATAGAAGGCCAGCCGGTCCTGATCAGGGTCGTCCACGCCGTACGCCCGCAGGAACGTGCCCGCATCCGAAGCGGTGAACTGGGGGTACGTCCCCGCTCCGCCGATGGTCAGGGTGAGCAGCGACAGGTCGAGGTACCGGTCGGCGACTCCGAGGCGGCCCAGGTCGACGACCCCGACGCAGTCCAGGGTCTCCGGATCGATGAGGAGGTTGGGCAGGCACGCATCACTGGCAGACGACGAGGTCAGCTGACTCCAGCCGGGTCATGCGCTCGAGCTCGGCCTGCAGGCCCACCAGCAGGTCTCCCGGCGGCGTCGCCCTCCACCGTGGGTCGAGATAGTTCACGTTCACCGCGCCTCGGCGCACCACGTCCTCGACCACGGGCATGGTGACGGTGAGCCCTCTGTCGAACGGGCAACTGCCCGTCGGGATGCGGTGCATGCGGGCGAGGACTTCGGCCAGGTTGTCGAGCACCGCCCGAACGGCTCCAGCGGGCACGTCACAGGCCGGGATCCCGTCGATAGCGGTGGTGACCAGGCACGCACCCTCGTCGTCCTCGTGCCAGTCGGCCACGTCGGCGCAGGGCACATCGGTCATCGAGAGCCATGACGCCCGATCACGTTCGTCCCGGAGATCACGTACGCCCCGAATGCCCGCGCACTTGGCGAACACCACGCCGTCGCTCCGGCGAAACACCGTGGCGTCCGACTCCCCACCGAGGACCGCATCCCACGACCGCCCGGTGGGGCATCGGGGCAGGAGCCGAGCGAGCCGGGCGGCGGACTCGGTCACGATCTCCGGCGCGCGGGGTCAGAAGCCGTCGAAGCCGCCGCCGTCGAAGCCACCTCCACCGAAGTCCCCACCACCGAAGTCGCCGCCGCCGTCGCCACCGCCGGAGTCGCCCCCGTCGCCGCCGCCGGAGTCGCCTCCGCCACCGCCGGAGTCGCCCCCGTCGGACCCGTCGCCGTCCCATCCGCCGAAGCCGCCGAACATGACGGCGCCGAGAAGGACGCCGGGCAGCAGCCCGGAGCCGGCGAACGGGGAGAAGTAGCCCTGCGCGTACGGTCCGTAGCCCGGGCCTCCCTGCCAGTAGGGCTGGCGCCCGGCGCCGACCGGGACCTTGCGCACGTCGGGCTCGGCCCCCGCCCGCACCCGTTCTGCGTCGGCCGGGCAGGCAGGCACCGGCCGCGGGGCACCACCGGGAGGAGCCCAGTCGACGTCGTCGGTGGACGGCCCGTGCTGCGGGTTGAAGAAGCACGGTGGCCGGCGGGCGGGCACCGGACGCCCGTCCAGCCGGGCCAGGACACAGGCGACGGCGTAGCGGCCGTCCTCGAGGATGCCGGTGATCCCTCGGATGTCGTCGGGTGTCCTGACCCGGTCGAGGGCCGCCTTCGCGGCGTCGTAGGAGTCGAGGGCCCGCCGGTAGTCCTGTCGCGTCGCCTCGTCGAGCTGGCGACCGGCCGTGTCGGTGTCGAGGAGGGCCACGTCCTCGCCGAGCCGGGTCACGTCCTCTTCCGCGACGGACTTCACGGACTGCAGCGACTCGAGCTCACGGTGCTTCTCACGGCGCTGGGAGCGGGTCACCAGGAACGCGATGCCGGCACCGATCAGGACGAACAGAATGAGCAGCTCCATGGCGGGTCAACTCCCCCCGACGCGACGCGGTTCCTGGACAGAACCTGTCAGTCCTTGATCTCGCAGATCACGGCGCCGTTGGTCACCGTGGCGCCCACCTCGGCGGTCAGGCCGGTCACGGTGCCGGCCTTGTGGGCGTTCAGGGGCTGCTCCATCTTCATGGCCTCGAGGACGACGATCGGGTCGCCCTCGGCCACCTGCTGGCCCTCGTCCGCCACCACCTTGACGATCGTTCCCTGCATGGGGCTCGTGAGGCTGTCCCCGCCGGCCGCAGCGCCCGCCTTCGTGCCACCCGCGCGTCGCGCCGGCTTGGCCCTGGCAGCGCCGGCGCCGGAGGCGCCGAGCCCGGCC
>JBOGDX010000433.1:0-3154 GCA_050743225.1 Actinomycetes bacterium
TGTCAGACCCTCGCCGGGCAATGCCCGGTCGAGGGTCTGACAAGTCCGACAACGGGCGGTCCTGACAGGGTGGGCGGGTGAGCACCGCACTCGTCACCGGGGCGACCGCGGGCATCGGCAACGCGTTCGTCCGCCGACTCGCCCGCGACCGCTATGACCTCGTCCTCGTCTCCCGCGATGCGGAACGCCTGGAGGCGCTGGCAGGGGAGCTTCACACGTCGTACGGCGTGCAGGTTGAGGTCCTGGCCGCCGACCTGGCCGAGGACGCCGGCTGCCGGGCGGTCGAGGACCGCCTCGCCGACCGCGCCCGGCCGGTCGACCTGCTGGTCAACAACGCCGGGTTCTCGGTCAACCGCCGCTTCGTGGTCGGCGACATCGAGGACGAGGAGCGGATGCTGCGGGTGCTCGTGCGCGCGGTGCTCCGGCTCACCCGCGCAGCCGTCCCGGGCATGGTGGAGCGACGCCACGGGGCGGTGATCAACGTCTCGTCGGTCGCGGGGTTCCTCCCGCAGGGCACCTACAGCGCGTCGAAGGCCTGGGTCACCAGCTTCACGCAGGGCCTGGCCGCGGATCTCGCCGGCTCCGGGGTGCGGGTGCTCGCGCTGTGCCCGGGGTTCACCCACACCGAGTTCCACGAGCGGGCGGGCATCGACATGCGGCGCACGCCGGACTGGCTCTGGCTGGACGCCGAGGAGGTCGTTGCGGATGCGTTCGCGGCGCTCGCGCGGGGGACCGTGGTGTGCGTGCCCGGAGCGCAGTACAAGACGATCGTGACCGTCGTGCGGCGCCTGCCGCACCGGGCGCTGACGTCGGTGGCCAGGCGGGTCCGGCGGCGCCGCGGCAGCGTCAGCCCAGCCGACGCAGCCGGCTGACCGCCTCGTCGAGCACCTCGTCGCGCTTGCAGAACGCGAAGCGGACCAGCGGCCGGCCCGCCTCGACGTCGTCGTAGAACACCTGGTGGGGGATCGCCACCACGCCGGCACGGTGGGGCAGGTCGCGGCAGAACGTGACCCCGTCGGCGTAGCCCAGCGGGCGCACATCGGCCGTGACGAAGTACGTGCCCTGCGGGACGAACACGTCCAGCCCGACCGCCTTCAGGCCGTCGACCAGCCGGTCACGCTTGCCGCGCAGCGTGGCCCGCAGGTCGTCGAAGTAGCTGTCCGGCAGCCGTAGCCCGACGGCCACCGCCGGCTGGAACGGTGCCCCGGACACGAAGGTCAGGAACTGCTTGGCCATGAGCACGGCGCGGACCAGGTCGGCCGGCCCGCTGGCCCAGCCGACCTTCCACCCGGTGAAGGAGAACGTCTTCCCGGCCGAGCTGATGGTCAGCGTCCGCTCGGCCATGCCGGGGAAGGTCGCCAGCGGTCGGTGCGGCACGTCGTACGTCATGTGCTCGTAGACCTCGTCCGTGACCACGACGAGGTCCCGCTCGACGGCGAGGTCGGCGACGGCCGCGAGCTCGCTGTCCGACAGCACGGCGCCGGTCGGGTTGTGCGGGCTGTTGATCAGCAGCAGTCGGGTGCGCGGCGTGATCGCGTCACGCAGGCGGTCGACGTCGAGCCGGAAGTCGGGCGCCCGCAGGGTCACCGGCACGCGCACTCCCGCCGCGAACGCGATGCACGCGGAGTAGGAGTCGTAGAACGGCTCGAGGGCGACGACCTCGTCACCGGGGTCGACCAGTCCGAGCAGCGCGGCGGCCACCGCCTCGGTCGCGCCGGTGGTGACCACGATCTCGCTGTCGGGGTCGATGTCGATCCCGTAGAAGCGGTGCTGGTGATCGGCGACCGCGCGGCGGAGGTCGGGGATCCCCGGGCCGGGTGGGTACTGGTTCACGCCCTCGCGGATCGCGCGGACCGCTGCGTCGGCCACCTCGACCGGGCCGTCGGTGTCGGGGAATCCCTGCCCGAGGTTCACCGATCCGGTCGCAAGAGCGAGCGCGGACATCTCGGCGAAGACCGTCGTGCCCAGGCCCTCGAGCCGCCGGGCGGGTGTCAGAACCGTCACGGATCCGACCCTAGGCGAGGCGCCGACCCACCCGGGCGAGCGGTGTGCTCCGGTCCTGCCGTTCGAGGCCTTCACGAGCGGCTCGGCGCGTGGTTGGCTCGCAACGTCATCACCCTGCTCGAGACGAGCGAAGGAGTGAGCATGGTCCACATCCAGGTGAACGTCGACGGTGAGCGCCGCGAGGACGACGTCGAGCCCCGGCAGCTCCTGGTCCACTACCTGCGGGACCGGGTGGGCAAGGTAGGGACGCCGGTGGGTTGCGACACGAGCAACTGCGGCGCCTGCACCGTGCACCTGGACGGCAGGAGCGTGAAGTCCTGCAGCGTCCTGGCGGTCCAGGCAGACGGTTCGGAGATCACGACCATCGAGGGCCTCGCCAACGGTGAGTGGCATCCGGTGCAGGAGGCGTTCAAGGAGTGCCATGCGCTGCAGTGCGGCTACTGCACGCCGGGGATGGTCATGGCCGCCGTTGACCTCCTCCAGCACAACCCCAACCCCTCGGAGCAGGAGGTCCGGGACGGGCTGGAGGGCAACCTCTGCCGCTGCACGGGCTACCACAACATCGTCAAGGCCGTTCAGTACGCCGCGACGGGGGGTGCGCGATGACCGCCACCGACGAGCGTCGCGCCGCCTCGGTCGGGCAGCCGCTGCGCCGCAAGGAGGACGCGCGCCTGATCACGGGGCGCACCCGGTGGACGGACAGCGTCAGCGTCCCCGGCCTGCTGCACGTCGCGCTGCTGCGCTCGCCGATGGCCCACGCCCGGCTCACCCGGGTCGACGTGTCCGCCGCGCTGGAGCGGCCCGGTGTCGTGGCCGCGTTCTCCGGGACGGACCTGTCCGACGACATGGCCGGGCTCCCCACGGCGTGGACGGTCAGCGAGGACCTCAAGACGCCCTCTCACTTCCCGATCACGCGCGACGTCGTCCGGTACGTCGGTGATGCCGTGGCCGTCGTTGTCGCGAGCAGCCGTTACGCAGCGGCGGACGCTCTGGAGGCCGTGGAGGTCGACTACGAGCCCCTTCCGGCCGTCCTCGACATGGAGCGGGCGATCGCCGACGGGTCCCCGCTGGTGCACGAGGACGCCGGCACGAACACCTGCTTCACCTTCAACGAGGAACACGGCGACTACGAGGCGTCCAAGGCCAAGGC
>JBOGDX010000434.1:0-3148 GCA_050743225.1 Actinomycetes bacterium
CAGGGCGGGACGGGCAGAGCCCACCCCGCCCCGGCGACGGTTCTCGTTCAGCGCCTTGCCTCAGGCCCCGCTGTCGGCGCCGCCGTCAGCGCCACCATCGGCACCGCCGTCGGCGCCACCGTCCGCACCGCCGTCGGCGCCGCCGTCCGCACCACCGTCCGCACCGCCCGCGCCACCATCGGCGCCGCCGTCACCGCCGGCGCCACCATCGGCGCCGCCGTCCGCACCACCATCAGCACCGCCATCAGCACCGCCGTCGCCGGGACGCGGCTCGTCAGGAGTCGTGGTCATGTCGTCATCGAGCATGAGGATCCTCCGTCTGCCGAAAGGATGAGCCCGGCCGTTGCCGGACTCGTGGACGTCCTACCCGGACGCCCCTGGGGAAACCTTGCGCCTCCTGGCCTGTCGTCCGCATCCGGCCCCGTCAGCCGGCCGCGAGGAAGCTGAGCAGGTCCTGGCGGGTCAGGACGCCCGCGGGCTTTCCGTCCTCGTGCACCAGCAACGCGTCGGACTTCTCCAGGGCAGCCGTCGCAGCCGTGACCGGCTCACCAGAGCCGACGATCGGCAGCGGCTGCGACATGTGCCGCTCGAGCGGGTCGGCGAGGTGGGCCCGACCGCTGAACAGCAGGTCGAGGAGCTCCTTCTCGACGACGGAGCCGACGACCTCGCCGGCAGTGACTGGCGGCTCCGCCTTGACGACCGGCATCTGCGACACGGCGTACTCGCGCAAGATGTCGATCGCCTCGCGCACCGTCTCGTACGGGTGGACGTGCACGAGGGCGGGCACGTCGCCGCTCTTCCTCGCGAGGATCTCGCCCACGGTGACGCCTCCGTGGGCGTCCTCGACGAAGCCGTAGTCCGCCATCCAGTCGTCGCTGAAGATCTTGCCGAGATACCCGCGCCCACCGTCGGGCAGCAGCACCACGACGACATCCTCGGCGGTGAGCCGCTCCGCGACGCGCAGCGCCGCCACGACCGCCATCCCGCAGGAGCCGCCGACCAGCAGGCCCTCCTCGCGGGCCAGCCGGCGGGTCATCAGGAAGGAGTCGCGGTCGGAGACGGCGACGATCTCGTCGGCGACGCTCGGGTCGTAGGCCGACGGCCAGAAGTCCTCGCCGACGCCCTCCACGAGGTACGGGCGGCCGGTGCCGCCCGAGTAGACCGAGCCCTCCGGGTCCGCACCGATGACCTGCACCCGCCCGTCACTGACCTCCTTGAGGTAGCGCCCGGTGCCGCTGATGGTCCCGCCGGTGCCGACACCGGCGACGAAGTACGTGATCCTGCCTTCGGTCTGGGCCCACAGCTCGGGGCCGGTGGTCTCGTAGTGCGACTGCGCGTTGGCCGGGTTGGAGTACTGGTCCGGCTTCCACGCCCCGTCGATCTCCCGGACGAGTCGGTCACTGACCGAGTAGTAAGACCGCGGGTCCTCCGGCGCGACGGCAGTGGGGCAGACCTCGACCTTCGCGCCGTACGCCGTGAGGACGTTGATCTTGTCCTGGGAGACCTTGTCGGGCAGCACGAACACGCACTGGTACCCGCGCCGCTGCGCGACCAGGGCGAGCCCGGTGCCGGTGTTGCCGGAGGTCGGCTCGACGATCGTCCCGCCGGGGCGCAGCGCACCGGACTTCTCCGCGGACTCGACCATGCGCAGGGCGATGCGGTCCTTCACCGAGCCGCCCGGGTTGAGGTACTCGACCTTGGCCAGCACCGTTGCCGGAACGCCCTCTGCGACCGACGACAACTTGACCAGGGGGGTGTTGCCGACAAGGTCGACGACCGACTCGTAGTAGTGCATGGCTGGAGCCTATGGCCCTCGGGAGCGCACGCTTTCCCGAGATGTCGTCCGCTAGCCTCCGTGCGTGGCCGCCAGCCCTGCACTGCAGCTAGCACCGGGCGTCTGGCGCATCCCGACGGTGCGCGGCGACCTGGTCAACTCGTTCGCGTTCGTCGACGACGACGGGCAGGTGACCCTCGTCGACGCCGGCACCAGGCGTGCCCCCCGCTCGATCGTGGCAGGGCTGTTGCAGATAGGCGTCGCCCCCGCTGACGTCACCCAGCTCGTCGTCACACACGCACACCCCGACCACGTGGGCGGCCTGTCCGGCATGCGCGGCCGCACCGGCGCGACGGTCGCGGTGCACGAGCGCGACGCGGCGTACGTCCGGGAAGGCAAGGGACCCGTCGTCGACAGGTCGAGGCTCGGCGGCAAGCTGCTGCGCCGGCAGCGCGGGAGCGCACCGACACCCGTCGAGGATGAGCTCGTCGACGGCCAGGTGCTTGACGTGGCGGGCGGGCTCCGGGTGCTGCACACCCCCGGGCACACACCCGGTCACGTCGCGCTGCTCCACGAGCCGAGCGGCGTGCTGATCACCGGCGACTCGATCTGGAACATGCGCGGCCGGATGACCTGGCCGATCGCGATGCTCTGCACCGACTACGCGATGGCCCAGCAGACCGCCGAGGTCCTCGGGGATCTGGAGTACGAGGTGGCGGCCTTCACGCACGGCCCGGAGATCCGCGACGGTGCCCGCGAGGCCGTCCGCGGCTTCCTCCGGCGCAAACGGGGCGAGCGCGTGGGGAGCGCGTGAGCACCCCATGACCAAGGCGCGGGTGGCACGGCGGATCGCGATGGCGGCGGCGTACGGAGGGGGCGGGCTCGGCCTGCTCTCCGCCGGCGCCTTCGGGCTCGTGCGGGCCGAGGCGGCGCTCGCCCGGCGCACCATCGGCGAGCCCACCGGGACGCCGCCCGACGCGGACGGCGTCTACGGGAAGCACCATCCCGGCGAGATGCTGACCCTGGCTCTGCTCGGAGACTCCAGCGCCTGCGGGCTTGGAGTCGACCACCCCCACCAGACGCCCGGGGCAATGCTGGCCGCCGGCCTCTCCGAGGTCGCCGACCGATCCGTCCATCTGGTCTGCGCGGCCACGGTCGGTGCCCGCAGCAGCGACCTGACCGTGCAGGTGGACGCCGTCGAGGAGCACCGGCCGGACGTGGCGGTGGTCATGATCGGCGCCAACGACGTCACCCACCGGGTCAAGCCGCCGACCGCGGTGCGCCACCTCGACCACGTGGTGCGCCGACTGCGCGACCTCGGAGCGGAGGTCGTCGTCGGCACCTGCCCCGACCTCGGCACGGTCGAGCCGGTCC
>JBOGDX010000435.1:0-3142 GCA_050743225.1 Actinomycetes bacterium
GGCCGAGGACGTGCCCGACGGTGCGACCTCCTACAAGTGCTGCCCGCCCGTGCGCGACGACGCGAACCGTGACGCGCTCTGGCAGGGCCTGGCGGACGGCGTCATCGACATGGTCGTCTCCGACCACTCGCCGTGCACCCCCGACCTCAAGCGGTTCGACAGTGGCGACTTCGGCTCGGCCTGGGGCGGCATCGCGTCGCTGCAGCTCGGCCTGCCGCTGGTGTGGACTGAGTCGCGCCGCCGCGGGCACGACCTGTCCGACCTCGTCCGGTGGATGGCCACGGCGCCGGCTGCGCTGGCGGGCCTGGCCACGAAGGGTGCCGTCCGCATCGGCTGCGCAGGAGACCTGGTCGTCCTCGCCCCCGACGACGAGCTCGTGGTCGACCCTGACGCGCTGCTGCACCGCAACCGGGTGACGCCGTACGCCGGCGCGCGGCTCACCGGCGTGGTCCGCGGGACGTGGTTGGCTGGTGCGCCGGTCACGGCGGGGACCTCCCGCGGTCGGCTGCTGCGGAGGGGGGAGGCGTGATGGACCTGCCCGACCTGGCGCTGCGGACCTTCGGTGGCAGCGTGGTCTGGGCCAACGACGAGTTCTTCGCCGGCCGCGAGAACCTCATCGCGCCGGGGCCGAGCACCTTCACGCCGCGGACCTTCGGCCCGAAGGGCCAGGTGTACGACGGCTGGGAGACCCGTCGGCGCCGCGAACCCGGCCACGACGAGGCGATCGTGCGCCTCGGCGCGCCGGGTGTCGTGCGCCAGGTCGTCGTCGACACGAGCCACTTCACCGGCAACTTCCCGAGCGAGGCGTCGGTCGAGGCGGTCTGCCTGCACGGCCAGCCGTCGGTGCCGGGGCTGAGGGCAGCGGAGTGGACGACCCTGGTGCCGCGGTCGCCGTTGAAGGGGGACACCGCCAACGCGTTCACGGTCGAGTCGGCGCGGCGGTGGACCCACGTCCGCCTGTCCATCCATCCCGACGGCGGCGTCGCCCGCCTGCGGGTCCACGGTGAGGTGGTCGCCGACCCGGCACTGGTCCAGGCGCTCGGGACGGTCGACCTCGCGGCCCTCGAGCTCGGCGGCAGCGTGACCGGCTGCAGCAACCTGTTCTACGGCGCCCCCGACCGGCTGATCGCGCCCGGGCTGGCGCGCTCCATGGGCGAGGGCTGGGAGACCGCGCGCCGTCGTGACGACACCAACGACTGGGTCGAGGTGCGGCTCGCCGCTCGCGGCGTGGTGCGAGTCGCCGAGCTGGACACTACGTGGTTCCTCGGCAACGCGCCCGGGTCGGCGGCCCTGTCCGCCAGGGACGGCGCCGACGCCGCGTGGATGCCGCTGCTGGCGCGGACGGACCTGCAACCGGACACCCGCCACCGGTTCGTACTCGAGGACGCCCGGCCGGCCACCGACGTCCGTCTCGACGTGTACCCGGACGGCGGGATGGCCCGGCTGCGCCTGTGGGGCAGCCCGACGGCGGACGGTCTCGACGCGCTCCGTCGCCGATGGGCGAGCACGTGAGTCCCGGGCGCCTCGACCCGTCGGTCCTCGACGAGATCGACGACGCGCTGCACGCGGCCGACGATGCCCTGGCCGCAGGCTGGCCCGGTGACCCCGGGACGCGTCAGCCGGTCCACACGCTGTACATCCCGGCCGACCACGGCGATGAGGTTGCCGCGGTCGGCAAGGTGGCCCTCGAAACCGTGCGTGCCTACGACGGGGACGCGGCCACCATGGCGCAGGTCACCGGTCTCCCGGTGGCCGTGGTCGACCACGTGTGGCCGAGGGTCCTGGCCAAGCTGGAGCGGGCGCCGGTGGAGGACCTGCGGCTCGACCTCGAGGACGGCTACGGCCGCCGCGGCGACGACGAGGAGGACCGGCACGCGAGGGAGGCGGGTGCGCTGCTCGCGGCGCTCGCCGGCACCGACGGCGGGCCCTTCGTCAGCGGTGTTCGCATCAAGTCGCTGGAGCAGCCGTCGCGTCGCCGGGCGATCCGCTCGCTCGACCTGGTGCTGTCGGCGGCGGGCGGGGCGCCGGCCGGGTTCGTGGTCACGCTGCCGAAGGCGACGTCGGTCGAGCAGGTGCGCGCCATGGTGCTGCTGTGCCAGCGGCTGGAGGTGGCTCACGGCCTGGCTGACGGGTCACTGCGCTTCGAGATCCAGGTCGAGACCCCGCAGGCGGTGCTCGGGCCGGACGGAACCGCGACGGTGGCCGCGATGGTGCATGCCGCTGCCGGCCGGTGCACGGGGCTGCACTACGGGACCTACGACTACAGCGCGTCCCTTGGTGTCGCCGCGGCACACCAGTCGATGGATCACCCGGTCGCCGACCACGCCGTGTCGGTGATGCAGGTCGCGGCCGCGCAGACCGGCGTGCGGGTCAGCCACGGCTCGACGAACGTGCTTCCCGTCGGGGACCGCGCCGCCGTGCACGCGGCCTGGGCACTGCACGCCCGGCTCGTCCGCCGCTGCCTGGAGCGCGGCGTGTACCAGGGCTGGGACCTGCACCCCGCGCAGCTGCCGACGCGGTACGTCGCGACGTACGCCTTCTACCGCGACGGGCTGCCGGCCGCCGCCGAGCGACTGGGGGCGTACGCCGCGAAGGCGGCCTCCGGCGTGCTGGACGAGCCGGCCACCGCGTTCGCCCTGGCGGGCTTCCTGCTCCGCGGCGTCGACTGCGGCGCGCTCGACCTCGACGAGGTGCTCTCCGCGACCGGCCTGGACCGGTCGGCGCTCGAGGCGTACGCCCGCCGGACCCGTGGCGTCGCGCTCGACCGGCTGCCCGAGTCCGAGCTGCGCACCGTCCTCTCGCAGGTGTGCTCGTCACAGCGGTGGGCCGACGCGGTGGCAGGCGCGCGGCCGTTCCGCACGCCGCATCGGCTGTACGACGTGGCGGACCGGGCCCTCGCGGCGCTGTCCGAGGCCGACCTCGACGCGGCACTGGCCGGTCACCCGCGCATCGGCGAGCGGGGCGGCAGCGCCTCGTCGCGGCGCGAGCAGTCCGGCGTGACGGGCGAGGACACGGTGACAGCGCTGGCGGAGGGCAACCGCGAGTACGAGGCGCGGTTCGGGCACGTCTACCTGGTGTGCGCGAGCGGGCGCTCCGGCGAGGAGCTGCTCGCGGTGCTGCGGTCCCGGCTGGGCAACGACCC
>JBOGDX010000436.1:0-1226 GCA_050743225.1 Actinomycetes bacterium
ACCTGTGCCACAACCGGACGTACGGCGGGATGCCGGACGACGCGGAGGACGCGCTCTTCGAGGCGTCGCCGACGACCCAGGTCGGCAGGGACGTCGTGCGGCTGCGCGAGTGGGCCGACGCCACGCGGACGGGTGACCGGGACGAGGTGGAGCCGGGGGTCTCCGACCGGGCGTGGCGCCAGGTGAGCGTCACGGCGCGGGAGTGCCTGGGGGCCGCGAAGTGCCCGTACGGCAGCCAGTGCTGGGCAGAGCTGTCCCGGGCCCGGGCCGCGGAGGCCGAGGTCGTGGTGACCAACCACGCGCTGCTCGCGATCGACGCTCTGGAGAGCTTCCCGGTGCTGCCCGAGCACGACGTCGTCGTCGTCGACGAGGCGCACGAGCTGGTGGACCGGGTCACCGGGGTCGCCACCGACGAGCTCACACCGGTCATGGTGGAGCGGGCGGTCGCGAGGGCGCGCCGCCTCGTCGACGACACCGATGCCCTCGCGGGCGCGGGCGACGCCCTGGACGCCGCGCTGGAGGGAGCGCCCGAGGGGCGTCTGGTCGAGCAGCCGGAGGAGCTCGCGACGGCACTCTCGCTGGTGCGGGACGCGGGCCGCAGTGTGGCGTCGGCGCTGACGCGGGCCAAGGACGCCGACGACGGCGCTCGAAAGGTCGCCCAGGCCGCCGTCGGGGCGGTGCACGAGACGGCGGAGCGGCTGGCCGCCCACTCGCCGTACGACGTGTCGTGGCTTGCCCTCGACCAGCGACGCGGGCCCGTGCTCCGCGTCGCACCGCTCGCCGTCAATGGTCTGCTGCGCGAGGCGCTGTTCGGCCAGCGGGCCGTCGTGCTGACATCGGCGACGCTCGAGCTCGGGGGGTCCTTCGACGCCGTCGCCCGGCAGGTGGGGCTCACCGGCGAGGACGCGCCGGAGTGGACGGGGCTGGACGTCGGGTCGCCGTTCGACTTCCCCCGGCAGGGGATCCTCTACGTCGCGCGGCGCCTCCCGCCACCGGGTCGTGACGGCGCGTCGCCCGCCGCGATGGACGAGCTGGCCGCGCTGGTCGAGGCGGCGGGTGGCCGGACTCTGGGCCTGTTCTCGTCGACGCGCGCGGCGGAGGCGGCCGCCGCGGAGATGCGGTCGAGGCTGGACGTGCCGGTCCTGTGCCAGGGCGACGACCGTACGGCGGCGCTCGTCCGGGCGTTCGCCGACGACCCCGCCACCTGCCTGTTCGGCACCCTGTCG
>JBOGDX010000436.1:1236-3141 GCA_050743225.1 Actinomycetes bacterium
GGGCGTCGACGTGCCGGGCGACGCCTGCCAGC
Source organism: Actinomycetes bacterium (assembly GCA_050743225.1). Lineage (GTDB taxonomy): Bacteria > Actinomycetota > Actinomycetes > JACCUZ01 > JACCUZ01 > JBOGDX01. The sequence goes on from JBOGDX010000436.1 coordinate 1,269, forward strand.
TGGTCGTGATCGACCGCATCCCGTTCCCCCGACCCGACGACCCGCTGATGTCAGCCAGGTCCCAGGCCGTGACCGACGCGGGAGGCAACGGCTTCATGACCGTCGCGGCGACGCACGCCGCACTCAGGCTCGCGCAGGGCGCCGGCCGGCTGATCCGGCGGACCGACGACCGCGGCATGGTCGCCGTGCTGGATTCACGGCTGGCGACGGCGCGGTACGCCGGATTCCTGCGCGCCTCGCTGCCACCCTTCTGGGCGACGACCGATCACGACGTGGCGGTGGCCGCCCTCCGCCGGCTCACCTCGCGTGAGCTCGACGCGTCTCCGCGGAAGCGGTAGGAACGCGGGCAGGGCTGTAGGCGGGACATTGGAGACCGACCGCGGTATCTAGACCGACGAGCGGTCTCCGACATGGCAACTCGGCTGGGCGGTCATCCGGACCGAGCGCAACGGGCCGGGCACCTGCTTCGTTGGCCAGAACTCAGGTCTGCCTGTAAGACGCCGAAGAGGAGATGTGTCCGTCATCGGCGCCTTGCCACGCCCGCGCACCAGCATCACGGTGCTCTGGCTGGTCGCCGTCCCGATGGCGGGCGTCGTCACGTGGTTCCCCGCCGGGTCCTACCTGGTGCGGATCGCGACCGCGGTCGCTGCGGCCGTCATCATGCTGCGCGCTGCCCGCCGGCATCGGGACGGCCTGGGCCGGGCCCGCCGGTTCTTCGCCTCGGCGCTGCTGGTGGGTGCCGCGTCGGGGGTCGCCTCGGCGGCCTACATCCTCGTCGTGGGCCGCCCCGCCGCCTCCGGCTGGGTGGCCGACTGGATCCACCTGTGTTACGCGCCGCTCGCGGTCCTCGGCGTCCTATGCATCCCGCGCGCGGCCGGGCCGCGCGGCGGCCTGCTGCGTGAGCTGGCCGACGGCGCCGTCGCCGCCGGGTCCCTGTGGTACCTCACCCGCGTCCTGCTCATCGACAGCCAGGGGCTGGCCGAGAACCTGGACGGCGTGGGCAAAGCCATCACCCTCGCGTACCCCCTGCTGCCGGCGTTCATCGCGGCCATGTTCCTGTCTGCCATCCCCCGCGCCGTGCCGGGCAGCAGGCCGTTCCTGAACCGAACTGCGCTGGGGATCGCCGTTGTCGGTGTCGCCAACGCCGCGCTCAGCGCCGCCTCCTGGCAGCAGTCGTACCACCCGACCTGGTGGATCGCTGCGCTGAACCAGGTCGGCCTGCTGCTGCTCCTGCACGCAGCGCTGGTCGGCCCGATGCCGGCGCAGGCGGGCCCCGACCGCGAGGCCAAGGCCGATCTCGACGCCACCCGAGGCGTCCTCGTGATCGGCGCCCCCTTCGCCCCGCTAGTCGTGGCCATGGCTGCCGCTTCGCATCAGCTGCTGGCCGGCCGCGGCATCACGCCGTCGCAGACCGTGCCGCTGCTCCTGGTCGGCGCCGCGGTGGTGGTCCGTCACGTCGCCAGCGCCCGTGAAACCAGCCGGCTGGTTGCCCGGATCGCTGCCCGCGAACGGGCCGCGCGCAGTCTGGCGCGGACCGACCCGCTGACCGGGCTGGAGAACCGGAGCGCGTTCGTCGACCACCTCGACCAGGTGCTCGCTGATCGCGCCGCTCACCCGGTCGCGGTGGCCCTGCTCGACCTCAATGACTTCAAGGACATCAACGACACGCACGGCCACGACACCGGCGACGAGGTGCTGCGGCACACCGCCGACCGGCTGCGGCACGCCGTCCCGCACGGTGGAGTCGCGCGGCTGGGCGGGGACGAGTTCGCCGCCTTCGTATCCTCGTCGCCCGACGGCGGGCAGTCTCTCGCCGCGGAAATCGTGGACGCGTTCACCGAGCCGATCCGCGTCGGCCGGCGCTTCTTCCAGG
>JBOGDX010000437.1:0-3119 GCA_050743225.1 Actinomycetes bacterium
CCACCGGCACCTGCCGAGGACGAGAGGTCGCGACGCTCGCGGCCGTCCACGACCTGCTGCTCGCGGTGATGCCGGGCCAGCCGCTCGGCCGCCCGCCAGTCGCCGCGCTGGCTGGCGACCACGTCGCGGAAGAAGGACGGGCCGGTCGGGCTGCCGGTGTAGGTGCCGGACTCGTGGCCGATGCTGGCGCGCGGCGCATACCGGGCTGCGGCGCTGTCGGCCTCGGCCTTGCGTGCGGCGTCCTTGGTGTGCCGGTCGACGCGCGCTTCGAGGTCGTCACGCCGTTCAATCAGTTCGTCGATCTCGGCGGCCTGCTCGTCGTTGAGCTGGCGGCGGCCCTCGCGTTCGTGCCGGTCAAGGGTGTCGTCAAGGTCGCGCTGTGCGCGGTCACGTGCTGCGATTGCGTTGCTGAGAAGTGTCATGGGGGTGGTGCCTCCTGGGCGCAAGACATGGGTGTCTGGCGACTCAGGTGGAGCGGGCTGCCGCACCGCGTCGGGCATGTCGACGCGCGCGGGCGCTCCGGCGTAAGCCGGTCCTCGGGCTGCTCGGGCGCAACGGGTGGTGGCTCGACCCGCATGCCTGGGGCCGTCTCCGGCGCGTCACGCCGAGCAGCCTCGAAGGACAGCCACATCCTACCGCGTAGATGTGTGCCTACGCACACACATTCACTGCGAGGTCACGACGGCCGGTACACCTCGTCGACCCAGGTGGCGAGAACCTGGCCCTCGGTGCCGGTCATACACCCCACCCGGACCGGCCTGCCTGCGCGCAACGCGTTTATGTCGCCGTCGATGACACGTGTGCAGGCAAGCAGCCGCCCGGTCGCGGACAGCAGGCGGCCCTCGCCGATGTCGCGCTTGACGATTTCGAGCACCGCGTGGCGTTCCTCGTCGCTGAGGCCGTCGACGGCGCGCAGCAGCGCGGCCCGGTTCTCGTCGGTCAACGCGTCGATGCAGTCGCTCAACGCCGTGAAGATCGCAACGGTCCCCGGCGAGCCGCGCTCCTCACCGATGCTGGCGATCTCGGCCGCATCCAGGCTCGTCAACAACCGGGTGATCGCGTTCATGGCGCACACGTCTTCGTCGAGGTCGTCGAAGGGGCTCGGGTTGGTGGTCATGTGGGTTCCATACTCCGTCGTCGTTGATGAAGTGACAAACAGGGCTGTTAAGTCATGCCGCCCGCCCGATGCGCGCGGCCCGTCGCCGCCACCCAGGGCCCAGGCGGGACCTCGGCGGCAGGCTCGGCGTCGCCGTGACGCAGCGCGGGGCAGTGCGTGGAGCAGCTCGGAAAACCGGCAGCCATCGAAAACGGGCTCGGCGGGCGAGCGCGGGCGAGGGCGGGTACTTCGGGGGTGTCTGAGCGCTGACCCCTCAGAGTTCGGAGGCCCCCTCCCCCCACAGGAGTGCGCGCCAGAGCGCGCAGGAGCGCGCCTCCCGCGTTGGGCGCGTGGTCGAACACGGGGACATGCGTTCGTGAGCGGGCCACGTCAGGCGCGTCTCTCCCACGTCGTGCCTCGGTGTCTGTCTGGGGGTGTCTGGCCTGGTGTCTGGGCAGACAGCGGCCCGAGGAGCGGGTGTCTGTCTGCCCCCCTTCTCTAAGGGGCAGACACCAGACACCCCGACCGCCGGGGAGACAGGTGCGCGGCGTCACGTGAACGTCCTCTCGGCGGGGACCACCCAGCTCGGCCGCTGCTTGGTCCCGTCATTGCGCACCGCACCCGTGAGCGCCAGCTCGGCCAGCGCCGTCGACACGTTCGGCCTGTGCCTGCCGAGCAGGTCGGCGTAGTAGCCGGTCGCCTTGCCGGGGTCGCTGCGTATGGCGGTCACCAGCAGGTCCGGGAGGATCGGGCCGCCCTCCGGTAGCTCGGCGGAGACAAGCACGCCCGAGCGGGTGTCGTCGACCTTGCGGAAGGCGAAGCCGAGCGGGGTGTCGAGCATGTCGCCGTCGCGGTGCTTGCGATGCGTGAGGTTGCGCAGCCCCTGCGGGTCACCCCTGAGGATCAGCGTGGTGTCGCACGCGTCCGGCAGCAGCGTGGAGCCGCGCTCGCGTTCCTCGTTCCAGCCGCTGTTGTGCAGCACGAGCACCAGACCGCCCGCCGTCCGCTGCACGGCTTCGAGGCCGCGCACGAAGGCCCCCATGTCGTTGGTGTCTTCCTTGCCGCTGCCAGCGGCGCGCGCCGAGTCGATCACCACGAGGACCGCACCGAGGCCGGCGGCGTAGACGCCGAGCAGCCCGGCGTCGTCGCTGCGTTTAAGGTCGACCGGCTCGCGCACCCAGGTGACGTTCTCGACCCGGCGGTGGTTCACCGCCTCCCAGGCCCGCAGCCGGTTGGGGATGCCGTGGAAGCCTTCGAGGCCGACGTACAGCACGGGTCCGTGCACGGCGACCTCCTTGCCGTACCAGAGCGGCAGGTCGGTCGCGACGTGTGCGGCCCAGTCCATCGCCAGCAGCGTCTTGCCGAGCCCGCGCGACCCGGCGCACAGCGCCAGCCCGGTCGCGGGCAACATGTCCGCGATCAGCGGTGTCGGCGGCGGCAGGCTGTCCAGATCGGCGCGGGCCAGACCCCGGAAGCGGGACGCCGCCTCGATCAGGAGCAGATCGCGCGCCTCAGCCTCTGTGAGGTTGTCGTCCCCGGCGGGCCCGACCGGGGTCATGCCGTTGTCGTTGCCGTTGCCGTTGCCGTTGCCGGGCCGGGCAGGGCGGTGTGCTGCCTCGGCTACCGTGCGGCGCTCAGCGATCAGGGCGGCGAGGTCGCTCATGACGACGTGGCCCCGATCATCCGGGCGATCTGCTCGTCGGTGTAGCCGGCGGCGATGAGCTGGTCGACGCGGTTCGCCACCGCTCCGTCGCGGCAGGGGCAGAGCTGTCGCGCCACCCACGAGGCGAGCTGCTCGTGGCCGAGCGTGCCGCACGGACCGCACCGTCCGCCGCTGCTGGGGCGCGGGGCGGCGAGGCGAGCGTGCTGGTAGCGCCACCACTGCATCGTGGTGTGCGCGCGTCCCTCCCGTGCCCGCTCCTCGCACCCGTCCCGGCGCATGTGTGGTCCGGTGCGCGAGCACTGGCAAGTCGCCGGGTCCACGCACGCTTTCTCGCCGGTATCATCGGCGGCAACGGCGAGC
>JBOGDX010000438.1:0-3102 GCA_050743225.1 Actinomycetes bacterium
GGTGAGGATCGGGTCCAGCGCCCGCAGGTTGGCGACCGTGTCCGCCTTCGAGGTGTTGATCACCCGGGTGCCGACCCGGCCGAGGTCGGACAGGGCGGTGAGCATCTTGGTCAGCTGCGCGCGCTGGTCGGCGAGCACCTTGAGGCCGGGGCCCAGGTCCTCGATGGCGACCCCGATGTCCTCCTTCTGCGCCTCGAGCCGGGCACTGAGCCGGTCCAGCCCGTCGAGGGCCCGCACGATCTCGCCCTTGTGCTCGTCGAGGCCGCCGATGAAGGTGTCGAGCTGCCGCAGCGCGCCCTGGATGTCTGCCTCGTGACCCTTCATCGCCTTGGTCAGCTCGACGTTGATCGTCTTGAGCTGGGCGACGCCGCCGCCGTTGAGCACCAGTGACAGCGCGGCGAAGACCTCCTCGACCTCCGGGTTGCGCCCGGACCGGCTCAGCGGGATCGTGTCGCCGTCCTTGAGCCGTCCCACGCCCTCGCCGCCGGGCGGCGGCCCGAGCGAGACGAACTTCTCGCCCAGCAGGCTGGTCTGGCGCAGCTCGGCGGCCGCGTTGTCCGGAAGTCGCACCGAGTCCAGCAGCCGCACGTCGACCTCGGCGTGCCACCCGTCGAGGCGTACCTCCTCGACCGCGCCGACGGTCACGTCGTTGACCTTGACCGCCGACTGCGGGACCAGGTCGAGCACGTCGGCGAACTCCACCGTCACGCGGTAGACGTCGTCGCCGCCGGCCGCCCCGCCGGGCAGCGGCAGGTCGTATACCCCCTCGCAGGCAGTGAGGGTGCCGGTCATCAGCAGCGCCGCGGCCACGGCCCGGAGCCGTCGAGCCGTCATGGCCGACCTCCGAGGATCCCGCCGAGGGTGAGGTCCGGCCCGGTCGAACCGCCTCCACCGCCGGGCAGCGCCGGCGGCACCAGCTCGCGGCGCTCGAAGACCCGCTTGATGTCGTCGCAGACGCGCTCCGGCTCGCCGAGCGCGGTCAGGAAGGAGCAGATGTAGAGGGCGGGGTCGTCCTGCTGGGCTTCGTTGTTGCGGGTGTCGAGGGTGCCCGACGACGGGTTGTAGGCGTTCTGCAGGTTCGACAGCGCGACCGGGCCGGCGTCCAGGACCTCGGCCATCGCGTCCTTCTGCTTGGCCAGGGTGCCGGTGATGTCGGCCAGGCCCTCGATGTCGGTGGTGAGGTTCTTCCGGTTCTCCTTGACGAACGACGCGACCTCGCTGAGGGCGACCGCCAGGTGCTTGAGCGCGAGCGCCAGGTCCTCCCGCTCCGCCGCGAGCTGGTCGGCGACGCTGGCGAGGTCGTCGTTGAAAGCCCGGACGTGGGTGTCGCTGCGCGCGAGCGCGGTCGTGAAGACCTGCAGGTTGCGCACCGTGCCGAACAGGTCCTGCTTGCCGTCGGACAGCGTGCCGATCGCCCGGGAGAAGTCGCGAAGGGTGGTGTTGATGTTCTCGCCCTCGCCCTCCAGGTTGTCCGCACCCACCGCGAGCAGCCGGGACAGGGCGCCGTTCTTGTTCGCACCCTGCGGTCCCAGCGCGACGTTGAGGTCATCGAGGCTTGAGAAGATCCGGTCCAGCTCGACCGGCACCGCGGTCTGCTCCAGGCCGATCCGCGCGCCATTCGCCAGCTTGGGTCCACCGTCGTACACCGGCGTGAGCTGGACGTAGCGGTCGCTGACCACGGACGGCGCCACGACGACCGCCTTCGCGTCGGCTGGCACCTGGTACTTCTCGTCGTACGTGAGCTCGGCCACCACCCGGTCACCGTCGGGTGAGACGTCGGTGACCTCGCCGACCTTGACCCCGAGGATCCTCACGTCGGACCCCTCGTAGAGCCCGACGGCCCGGACGAACTCGGCACGCACGGTCCTCGATCCGCCGTCCGGCCAGAGCAGCAGGCCGAGGCCGAGGACCAGCGCCAGCGCCAGCACGGCGGCGACCGCGTTGCCCAGGGACGAACGAAGCGTCTGCAGGCGGGTCATGAGGCGCTCCCCGGTCCGCCCGGCACGGGCACGAGGTTCTGGACGTAGGTGTCGAACCACCGGCCGTTGCCGGTGGTGTTCGCGAACACCCGCACGAACGGCGCCAGCAGCTCGATGCTGCGGTCGAGGCTCTCCTGGTTGGCCCGCAGGGTGGCCAGGACGTTCGCGAGGTTCTGCAGGGCCGGCCGGATCTGGGCCCGGTTGTCCCTGACCAGGCCGGTCAGCTGCCGGGACAGGGTCACCGTGCTGACCAGCAGCGTGTGGATGTCCTCGCGCCGCTCGCGCAGCTCCTGGAGGAGCAGGTCGCCATCGGCGAGCAGGGTGACCAGCTCCTGGTTGCGCTCCGACAGGACGCCGGTCACGCCCTCGGCATGGTCGAGCAGCTCGCGCAGCTCGTCGTCCCGCGAGGCGATCGTGCGCGACAGGCGACCCAGCCCGTCGACCGCCGCGCGCACCTCGTCCGGTGAGTCGCGGAACGTGTCGGCGATGGTGTCCAGCGCGGTGGCGTACTGGTCGGTGTCGATGTCCTCGGCGGTGGTCGCGAGGTCACTGAACGCCTCGACGACGTCGTACGCCGGGACCGTACGGCTCAGCGGGATCTCCGTCTCGAGATCGCCCTTGCCGGCCGGCTCGAGCATGAGGAACTTCTGGCCCAGGATGGTCTTGATCCGCACCGAGGCGGCCGTCTCAGAGCCGAGGTGGGTGGCTCGCTCGACTCGGAAGTCGACCTTCACGTGGTCCCCATCGAGGTCGACCGAGCGCACCTCGCCGACCTTGACCCCGGCGATGCGGACGTCGTCACCGGCTTTCAGCCCGCCCGCCTCCGACAGTGCCGCCGAGTGCGAACGGCCGGCGAGCAGCGGCAGGTCGTCGATGTTGAAGGCGAGGGCGAGCATCGCCGCAATGACGCCGAGCCCGATGGCCCCGATCACTACCGGGTTGCGTTCACGGAACGGCGTGCCGCCACCCCGCCGCCTCCTACGCAGCGCCATCCCACTGCGCGCTCCGCCTACGCTCGTCCCTCGCTCCGGACGTCGCCGCGCCAACCAACCGCGCGCTCCGCCTACGCTCGTCCCTCGCTCCGGACGTCGCCGCGCCAACCAACCGCGCGCTCCGCCTACGA
>JBOGDX010000439.1:0-3091 GCA_050743225.1 Actinomycetes bacterium
GATGATCGACGCGGGCAAGGACTTCTACCTGGTCGACGTCCGTGAGCCCAACGAGTACGAGATCGTCTCGATTCCCGGCGCCACCCTGATCCCCAAGGACCGCATCCTCTCCGGCGAGGTGCTCGGCGAGCTGCCGCAGAACCGGCCGATCGTGCTCCACTGCAAGACCGGCGCCCGGTCGGCCGAGGCGCTCGCGGTGCTCAAGGGCGCGGGGTTCGCCGACGCGGTCCACGTGGGCGGCGGCGTGGTCGCCTGGGCCAACCAGATCGACCCGTCCCTCCCGACGTACTGATCCCACGCCCCGAGCGGGCATCATCGGGGCGTGGACGCGGCGACCGTTCGCCTGCCGGACGGTGTGACCCTGCCGTACGTCGTGCAAGGCGACGCTGACGGCACGCCCGTCGTGCTGCTGCATGCGGTCGGTGAGTCCTGGCGGTCGTTCGGCCGCCTCTTGCCGTTGCTGCCGAGCGCGATCCGCGCGTACGCGGTCACCCAGCGCGGGCATGGCGCCGCAGACAAGCCGCCGTCGGGCTACGACCTCGGGGTCTGCGCCAGGGACGTCGCAGGGTTCATGAGCGCGGTCGGGCTCGACCGGGCGGTGCTGATCGGCGCGTCCAGCGGCGGCTACGTGGCGCAGCGGTTCGCTGCCGAGCACCCCGACCGGACCGCCGGCCTTGTGCTCGTCGGCTCACCCCGCAGCCTGCGCGGCTTGCCGGTGCCCGCGTGGGTCGACGAGGCCGCCGGACTGACCGACCCGGTCCCCGAGAGCTTCGTCCGGGAGTCGATCACCAGCTTCGCCGTCGGCCGGACGCTGCCGTCGGACTTCGTCGACGAGATGGTGGACGACGGGATGCAGTGTCCGGCGCATGTCTGGCGGGCAACGATGCGGGGCCTGCTCGACGCCCCCCCCCAGCGAGTCGGGTCGGATCAGCGCGCTCACCATCGTGATCTGGGGGGAGCGCGACGAGGTCATCCCGCGCGGCGAAGCGGAGGCGCTCGTCGCCGCGGTCCCCGGAGCGGAGCTCGTGGTCTATGAGGACACCGGTCACCTGGTCCTGTGGGAACGGCCCGAGCGGGTGGCATCGGACGTTCGGCGGCTCCTGGAGCACGTTCGGACCGCAGAAATCGGCTGAACGTGTCGTGAACCGCGGGTTCCCGTTCGTCGTCATCTAGAGGTAGGCGCCCGCAGGAGGAGGGGAGTGGGCGACGTGACAGCTGTGAGAACGAGGCCGCGCCCGGTGGTCGTCCGGCCACCGGGCCCGCTCGACCTGCGCACGCCCTCGGGCCGGCAGCTGCAGTACTGATCGGTCGCCCGCACCTCCCGCCCCACGCCGGCTCGGGTTGCGCGGCTGGGATGCTGGCAACCGTGGGCGAGACGTACGACGAGCAGGTGCTGGGCGTGGTCGCGTGCATCCCGCCCGGGTGCGTCATGTCCTACGGCGACGTGGCGGAGTACCTCGGCTCGGGCGGCCCACGCCAGGTCGCGGCGGTCATGTCGGCCGGCGCCGGGGACGCGCCATGGTGGCGAGTGATCCGAGCCGACGGCACTCCCGCCCCCGCCGTGTCGGTGGAGTGCTTCGACCGACTGCGCGCGGAGGGCACGCCGCTGCGGCCCGACGGCACGCGGGTTGACATGCGGCGGGCCCGCTGGGACGGATCCGCGAAGTAGCCCGGCGGGGCCGCACGAGGGTGCGAACATGTGCGCGGACGTTCGTGACGGGGAGGGTTGGCGTGAACGCTGCCGAGACTGTGTTGCTGCTCGCCGTGGTCGCGCTGCCGATCGGACTCGGCGCCCTGGCGGGCGCGACCAGGCGCCCGTGGTGGTGGGCCGCCGCAGCCGGTGTTGCGGTGATGCTCGTCGCCGCGATCGCTCCGGAGCCGGAGGCCGGTGAGCCGCGGCTGGTAGCCGGCGACCTCGTGTTCCTCCTCGTCGTGGCCGGCTGCGTCGCGGGGCTGGTCTGGCTGTCCGCGTGGACGACCCGCCGGCTCCGCAGCCGCCTCACCCAGCACTAGCAGGTTCGGCGGATGCCGCGAAGTGCCGTCACGGTCCCGGCCACGTCGTACGCCGTGGAGCGCGCCACCCTCGACAACGGGTTGCGCGTGGTCCTGGCGCCGGACCGCAGCTCCCCCGTCGTCGCCGTCGCCGTCTACTACGACGTCGGCATCCGCAGCGAGCCGGAGGGGCGCACCGGCTTCGCGCACCTGTTCGAGCACCTGATGTTCCAGGGGTCGGCGTCGCTGCAGAAGATGGAGCACGTCAAGTACGTGCAGTCCTCCGGCGGGACGCTGAACGGCTCGACTCGGCTCGACTACACCAACTACTACGAGGCGCTGCCGTCCAACGCGCTCGACCGCGCACTCTTCCTCGAGGCCGACCGGATGCGCTCGCCGCGGGTCACCGAGGAGAACCTCGCCAACCAGATCGCGGTGGTCAAGGAGGAGATCAGGGTCAACGTCCTGAACCAGCCGTACGGCGGGTTCCCCTGGCTGACGCTGCCTCCGGTGCTCTTCGAGACGTTCCCCAACGCGCACAACGGATACGGGGGGTTCGAGGACCTGGACAGCGCGACCCTCGGCGATGCGCAGGACTTCTTCGACCGCTACTACGCGCCGGGGAACGCGGTCCTCGCGGTCGGCGGCGACCTCGACCCGGCGGAGGCGATCCGATTGGTGGAGCGGCACTTCGGCGACGTCCCCGCCCGCACCGTGCCGCCGCGACCGGACTTCGACGAACCGTCCCCGGACGGTGAGCGGCGCGCCGAGCAGGTCGACCTGCAGGCGCCGAGCCCGGCGGTGGCACTCGGCTGGCGGGTGCCCGACCCGGCCGACCTGAGTTCCTACCTGCCGTACGTCGTGCTCACGTCCGCCCTGACGACTGGCGACGCGTCTCGGCTGCGCCGCCGGCTGGTCCAGCGCGACCGGCTGGCGACCGACGTGGCCAGCCACGTGGGACTGATGGAGGACCCGTTCGACGTGCGCAACCCGACGGCGCTGATCGTGGAGGCGCACCACAGCGGCGAGGTGGACGGCGACCGGGTCGTGTCGGCGGTCGACGAGGAGCTCGCCCGGCTCGCGGCCGACGGCCTGGAGC
>JBOGDX010000440.1:0-3084 GCA_050743225.1 Actinomycetes bacterium
GCCGTACGTCCGGTTGTGGCACAGGTAGTTCGACCTGCCCTTGAGGATCGCGTACGACGGGCGACGGCCCAGCAGCGGCTCCACCGCGTCGACCAGCGAGGGCAGGTCCCGGTCGACCACCTGGTTCTGCAGCGCGATCGTCGCCGTTGCCACGACCACGGTCTCGCCGTGCAACAGGGCCGGCACCAGGTACGCGAGCGACTTGCCCGTGCCGGTGCCGGCCTGGACCAGCAGGTGTGTGCCGTCGCGCATCGCGTCGGCCACGGCCTCGGCCATCCGCACCTGGCCCGGTCGCTCGCTGCCCCCGACCGCGTCGACGGCCGCTGCCAGCAGCTCGCTGACAGTCGGACCGGCGGACGGCTCGCCGCCTTCGGCGTCGGCGGTCGGCTCGACGGTCACCGACCGAGGCTAGCCCCATCGACCGCCAGGACCGCGGCGCTGGCCCGGCCCTGTGGACGGCGAAGAGGGGGGACACGACCGCGCCGTTTGCCCCCCGAACTCGCCGAATTTCGCGCGCTCGGGGGGCAACGATCACGCACGCGTGTTCATTGCCGCCGGAGGGGTGGCGTCAGGCGCGCGTGATCATCTCCGGCTCGGCGGCGTGGGCGTCGGCCCGGGCCTGCTCCTCCAGCAGCTCGTCGACCTCCTCGGCCGGCAGCGGCCGGGAGAACAGGTAGCCCTGACCGAACGCGCACCCCATCGCCTCCAGCGCGGCGCGTTGCTCCACCGTCTCGATCCCCTCGGCAACGGTGTCCAGCCGCAGCGACTCGCCGAGGCGGACGATCGTGCGCACCAGCTCGTCCCGGCCGCCCTCCTGCCCGATGTGCTGCACGAACGACTTGTCGATCTTCAGTACGTCGACCGGGAACCGCGACAGGTAGGACAGGGAGGAGTACCCGGTGCCGAAGTCGTCGACCGCGACCTTGATGCCGAGTGTCTTCATCAGCCGCAGCAGCTCGACCATCTCGTCCGTGCGGTCCATCAGGACGCTCTCGGTCATCTCCAACGTGAGGGCCGGCCCGGAGAGCCCGCTGGCCGCGAGCACGTCGCGTACCTGACGGGGCAGTCCGGCCGTCAGCTGCCGGGCTGACACGTTGACAGCCACCTTGAAATGGCCGCCCGGCCCGGCGTGCCGCTGCCAGCGAGCACCCTGGCGGCACGACTCCTGCAACGCCCAGAGGCCGATCTCGTTGACCAGGCCGGTCTCCTCCGCCAGGTCGATGAACTTCCCCGGTGCGATGAGACCGCGCTCGTGGTGGTCCCAGCGAACAAGCGCCTCGACCCCGACGATCCGGCCGCTGCCCAGCTCCACCACTGGCTGGTAGTGCAGGACCAGGTCGCCGTGGACGACCGCCTGCCGGAGGTCCGTCTCCGCCTTCACCCGGGCGAGCAGGGCGTCGTGCATCTCGGCCTCGAACCGCACGAAGGACCGGTCGCGCCGGCCCTTGGCGCGGTACATCGCGAGGTCGGCGTTGCGCAGAAGCTGGTCCGCCGTTTCGTTGCCGGTATCGCTGATCGCGATGCCCGTCGACGCGCCGAGCGAGAGCTCCCGCCCGCCGAGCACGAACGGCGCGGCCAGCGCCCGACGTACCCGCTCTGCCACCCAGGTCGCCGCGCCCTCCGTTCCCGGCCCGGTCACCAGGATCGCGAACTCGTCACCGCCCAGCCGGGCCACAAGGTCACCGGGGCGCACCGACCCCGCGAGCCGGCTGGCCACCACGCGCAGCAGCTCGTCGCCGACGAGGTGACCTTGGGCGTCGTTGACGGCCTTGAAGCCGTCGAGGTCGAGGAAGAGGACCGCGACCTCGCACGGCGCGAGACCGACCTTGAGCGCCGTCTCCACCCGCGAACGGAACAGCGACCTGTTGGCCAGGCCGGTCAGCTCGTCGGAGTACGCCTGCTGGGTCAGCTGCGCCTCGAGCCGGCGACGCTCCGAGACGTCGCGCGTGTTGAGCACCAGCCCGCGGATGTCGGGGTCGTGCAGCAATGAGGTGATCGTGGTCTCGGTGTCGCACCACGTGCCGCTCTTGGCCCAGATCGGGAAGCCGAGGGAGATCGGGCGGCCCGGCGCCTTCGCCGACGCCGCCAGCGCCGCCTTCAGGCGGCGCGCGTCCCCCGGCCGCAGCAGCCCGGAGACGTTGGTCCCCACGAGCCGCGCGGGGTCGTGCCCGAGGATCCGGGTCACCGACGGGGTCTGGTAGCGCACGACCCCGCGGACGTCGACGACCGTGATGACGTCCGACGAGTTCTGCACCAGGGACCGGAACCACTTCTCCCGGGTCCCCAGCGTGATCGTCCTCCTGAGGACCATGGCCTCGAGGGACCGCTCGGTCGACAGGCTGTCCAGCCTGGCCAGCACGCCCCCGATGATCAGGGCGACCGTCAGCAGGACGGTGCTGCCCAGCGTGACCGCGCCGAGGGGCTGGTGGAAGACGGCCGAGCCCAGCAGCACGGCGGCGGCCGCGGTCAGGGGTGCCATCGGGACGAGGACGGCGACGCGTTCCCGCCAGATCATCTCCCGATCCGACTCCGGCTCGTCCGCGGGCAGCAGCGCACCGACCGCCCAGAGCAGCAGCGCGACCGCGTTGAGAGCGAGCACGGTCGGCATACCCACGCTGGCCGCGATGCTCGTGTCGGCAGTCGCCAGCAGGACCCCGCCGCCGGCCAGTGCGGCGAGCGGCATGACCGCCAGCCCGCCAGCCCGGCGGCCCCGGGCCAGCACAGCCACGGCCACGGTCGCCAGCAGGACGTGCACCACCGGGTTCGCCACCGCAGCGACACCCGGCACCCGCCCGTCGGAGGGCAGGAACGCCTCGAAGGCGGGGACGGCGAAGGCGAAGCCTGCGGTCCCGGCGTCCAGCGCGGTGCGCACCCTCCCTCGCCGGCTCTCCGTCGGTGCCGGCAGCAGCCACAGACCCGCCATGATCACCCCGGTGAGGGCGAGCTGCCCGGGAGCGGGGCTCGACAACCCTTCCCGGGCGGCGATCATCCATCCCGCCTGCCCCGGGGCGGCGACGGCCAGCAGGAGCCACGGCGCGCGGGCGGACCACTGCCCACGCCGGCCCCGCCACGCCAGGGCGACGG
>JBOGDX010000441.1:0-3080 GCA_050743225.1 Actinomycetes bacterium
GCCCCCCGCCGATCCGTGGGCGAAGGCCAGCGACACCGTCTGACCGATCCAGGGGCTGTGGCGCAATTGGTAGCGCACCTGCTTTGCAAGCAGGGGGTTAGGGGTTCGAGTCCCCTCAGCTCCACCACAAGAAACTACTGGGAATACGGCGATTTATCGCTCGCACCGAAAGTCCTCCCAAGCGGCCCTGAGCGGCTGTGCGGGACTGGTGGGGGAAAGCAACCCTTCACCTGACTCAATGCAGGCTCGCTGAGCGTCCGCAGGACGATCCTCGACCGAGATTCAACTCCGTCTACATTTCGTCTACAATTGGCGTATGGCTTCTGCAGACACCACCACCGTTCGCGTTCGCCGGCCAGACTCCGAGCGCCTGCAATCGCTCGCCAAGTCTCGCCAGACCGCGGTCATCGACGTGCTGCACGCGGCCATCGACGCGTTGGAGCGACAAGAGTTCCTCCGTGGCTTGGGTGAGGACTACCAACGGCTGCGTGAGGATCCTGACCAGTGGGAGAAGTACGTGGCCGAGCGGCAGGAGTGGGACACCCTTGCGTGATCTGGCGAGGAGAGATCTATGACGTGAACCTGGGTCAGCCGATCGGTCACGAGCCCGCCTTCCGGCGGCCTGCCGTGGTGGTCTCGGTCGACATCGTGAACAACGGGCCGGGCGGGCTGGTCATGGTCGTGCCGATCACGTCCACCGCCTACGGCCTGCGCAGCCACGTCGAGCTGGAACCGGGGAGCAGCGGGCTGGGCCACACCTCCTATGCCCGATGCGACCAGCTGCGTGCGATCTCGACTGACAGGGTGACTTCCCGCCGCGGTATGGCTGCGCCCGACCAGATGCGTTCCATCGACCAAGCCCTGCGCTTCGTCCTCGACTTGTGAGCCAAGCTCTCTCATATAGGGCGATCCCGGGCTTCCAGGTCCATGTTGGTGCCCTCGACCTCCTTGACCTCGCTGGCCTGGGCGTCGAACGCGAGCACGACCTTTCGACGCGTCAGGTGGAATTCGAGGCGCGTTCAGAACGCTGTGCCACCCATCGAGCGAACGCGAGGACATTCTCCGGGGTCGGACCAAGGACAGCCGGATAGTACGGCTTGTCACTGATACCCGGAAAGTGTTGGGCGATGGCGGCATCGAGCTCGTCATGCTCTGTGTCGTCGAACGGACCAAACTCGACGAGGTAGCCGCGATTGACGGTCATCAGTCCTGACGGATAGAGCACGTACACCGATCGTGCGCCTGAATCGAAGCCGTAGGGCAAGTCCAAGGACACCGATGCCGAGGCCCGCGGATTCACCCGCAGGCTTGCCTCGGGGAGCGACGACCACTCGCGGACAATCCTCTCAGCATTCGCTCGGACCTCCGACGCGCACGACTCGAGGAAGGCGGCGACAGTTGGACGTCCGAGGTCAACTTCCTCCCGGACAGCAGAGCGCCAGGCGTTCGGACGCGATACCACTGAGAAGCGCGGAACGAAGGAATCCCCCACCGCCTCCACCGTCAGCTTGACCAGGAAGAGCGCAATTCCGTTCTTGTCTCCCAACTGTTCGTACGCCTCGTTGAGGTAGTCGGCAATGGCGACGAACTCTTCTGCGTGATCCTCGGCGATGACGACGAGTGCCTTTGCCTTGAGACCGAGGGCATAAGCAAGGCCCCTGGTCAGGTGGTCGTGGTCCACCTTGAGGTACTGGTTCTCTATCGCCACCAGACGGCCGTCGGTCGTCGCCGCGAGAATGTCGAGATTCCTGCCCACGTCGGGCAGTCGGACTTCGACGCCGCGCTTTTCGAGCGGCCCCAGCCCGAGGTCGTCGAGCCAATCGAGATTCTCCGCGAGCCATGGTGTGAAGTGCGTTGCCTCACCTGGCCACACGGTCCGAAGAGATTCTGGTTGTGGCCGAACGATGCGATGGACCTGCCCGAGACTGCTCATCACACCAGTATCTCTCGCGCATCCGACACAGCGAGTAGCCTTCGACGATGCAGTACTGGGAGAAGGAACTGACCGGCCGCGTCGTCCGCGGCGACGGGCATACCTTTGAGCTGTACAACACGCGTCTGCAGCGCTGGGTTGTCGTGTACGAAGAGCTTCCGCATCTTTCCTCGGACATCCGGTTCAGTGGCAACTGGTACGAGATCACGGAGGACGAGGCGCTCGCCGTCATCGAGGAGGCGAAAAGGTAACGCTATCTCTTCGTCGACGCTAGACCTCGAAGACCTTCATGACTTCGTCGCCGTAGTCGTTGATGGCCTTGACGGCGATCTTGCCGGTGGACGGCTTGTCGAATGGGCGGGAGGTGGTGGCGTACAGGCTGGCCCAGGCGTCGGGGTCGATCTCGGCGCGCAGGGTGGCCTTCAGCCGCTTGTAGGGGTCGGTACCGCCGGTGAAGTAGCAGTGGCGGACGAAAAATGACTCCTCGTCGGGGGAACGTTCTGTAGGTAACGAATCCCGTAACACGGCCACGTCACTCTTCGGCGGTACTCAACACCGAAGCCGAGGAGGCACCCGTGAGCCCGATCCAGATCCCCACCGAGTGGGACGACAACGGCCTGATCCTGTTCGAGGAGTTCTGCGAACTCATCCGCACGCCGCAGCGAACCGTCCGCGACTGGCGCCGCCGCGGCGTCGGCCCACGGTGGACCCGGTTCCAAGGAGCCGGCCGGCTCTACATCACAGTCGCCGAGGCTCGCCGCTTCCTGGCGTCCGCGACGGCCCGCACCTCGGAGCGGCACCATGTCTGAGCGCCGCACCTTTCCCGTGTACCTGAGCTTGGACGAGGCGGCGGCCCGCATGTCTGTCTCGGTCAAGACGATCCGCCGCTGGATCGCCGCCGGAACCCTCCCTGCCTACCGGTACGGCAAGCGTGCCATCCGGATCAAGCTCGACGACCTGGAGGCAGCGCCAAAGCAAATCCCCTCGGCACGGTGGTGAGTCGCACACCTACGCTGAGTGCGGGGCTGAGAAGCGCCGAGTTTGCAAGCAGGGGTTCGAGGTTCGAGTCCGCTCAGCTCCACCGCAGCGGGGTTCCGAGGGAGCGTCTCCGCGGGTCCGGGATGGGCTTCGCGTGACGAATCACACG
>JBOGDX010000442.1:0-3076 GCA_050743225.1 Actinomycetes bacterium
CCACCGGGCTGGCCGCGATGGCGGGCTCGCCCGAGTCGGGCTACAACGTGCGCGCCGTGCTCGACGCGCTGCAGGGCTCCGGCCGGATCACCGTGCCCGGCGAGGGCTCCTGGCCGGCCCCCGACGGCATCGCCGAGCTCGTCCTGGCGACCCAGCCGACCGGCACGGCGACCCGAGCAGGCAGCGGGGCGCCGACAGAGGCCTACACCTCCGGCGGACCGACCGGCGGGCACCAGTACGGCTGCGCCACCAACGCAGCGATGTACGCCCTGATGAGCGGGGCATCCAACGACTCCCCCCATGGGCACGCCGACGTCGGCAACGTCGTCGTCAGGCACGGCGAGCAGTCGGTGCTCGCGGACCTGGGGCAGCGCGACTACGGCTTCCGCGGCCGCCCGGTCTGGCGGGCCGCGACCAAGGCGCACACCACCGTCGGGATTGCCCGCCCGGGCGGCGCGGTCGAGCAGAGGGCCGGCGGGTCCGGGACGGTCGCGGTCGACGGTGCCGATCTCGTCATGACCGGCGACGCCGCGCTGAACGGCGTCACGGCGTGGGAGCGTCGGGTCAGCCTGACCGACGCGTCCGTGCGCATCGCCGACCGGCTCAGCAGCAGCGCCGCCGTACCGCTGTCGGTCTCCTACCTCGTGGGTGCGCCGCGCTCCGCCGTCACCGACGCCGGAGATGGCACACTGCACGTCCGGTTGGCCGACGGGTCCACCTGGCAGCTGGTCCCGCCGGCCGGGCTGCCGGCGACGGTGACCGACGCGGCGCCGTCCCCGCCGTACGTCGACGCGCCGAGCATCGAGCCGCTCGCGCAGTCACGCACGCTGGTGACGGTGACAGCCACCGTCCACGGCACGCTCGACCTCGTCGCCGAGGTGCGCAAGGTCGGCTGACTCCTGTTGAGACCGCGTCGGTAGGGTCGCCGCATGTCCCTCCTGGACGGCAAGGTCGTGATCGTCACCGGCGCGGGTCGTGGCATCGGCCGCGGCGAGGCCCTGGAGCTGGCGCGGGAGGGCGCCCGCGTCGTGGTCAACGAGCTCGACGTCGAGGTCGGGAAGCGGGTGGTGGACGAGGTCGCCGCCGCCGGCGGCGAGGCCGTGCTCGACACCGGGGACTGCTCCGAGGAGGACACAGCACGGGGGCTCATCGCCACCGCGCTGGACTCGTTCGGCCGGCTGGACGCACTGGTGAACAACGCCGGCATCCTGCGCGACCGCACGGTCGCCAAGATGTCCGCGGACGAGTGGGACGCCGTCATCAAGGTCCACCTCCGCGGGCACTTCCTGCCGACCCGCGTCGCGTGCGCCCACTGGAAGGACACCGGTACGACCGGGCGCATCGTGTGCACCGCGTCGACGTCCGGCCTGCTGGGGAACTTCGGTCAGGCCAACTACGGCGCGGCCAAGGCCGGCATCGCCGCGTTCTCGACGATCGTTGCCATGGAGATGGCGCGGTACGGCGTGCGGTGCAACGCGATCGCGCCCGCCGCGCGGACCCGGATGACCGAGAGCGCGTACGGCACCTTCAAGGACCTGTCGGCCGACGACGACGGCGAGGCATCGTTCGACTTCTGGCACCCCGACAACGTCGCGCCGCTCGTCGCCTACCTGTGCAGCGACGCCGCCGGGACGATCAGCGGCAAGGTGTTCGGCGTGCAGGGCGACGCCGTCGAGCTCTACCAGCCGTTCACGTCGGCCGCGGTGATCCAGAACCACGACACCCGGTGGACCCCGGAGGGGATCGCCGCCCGCGCGCACGAGCTCTTCGACGACAGCGGGATCAACCCCGAGGTCGAGAACATGATGGCGAAGCTGCGCTTCACGATGACGGAACGCTCGACTCTCTAGGTCAGGGCGCTCACCACGTCGTACGTCGTGAGCAGCGCGAGTGTGAGGCACACGCCGGCGCCGACGCGCCGGATCGTCGAGAGCCGCACGAAGCGCAGCAGGGTGCGCCCGAGCAGGACCGCCAGGCCCGCCACGGTCACGAGGGCGAGCCACGAGCCGGTGAAGACGCTGACCGGATCCTCGTAGCGCGCGGCGAGGCCAGCCGTGAGGAGCTGCGACAGGTCCCCCCACTCGGCCAGGAAGAGCACCGCGAAGCTGGTCGCGACGACACGCAGCCCGTGCACGTCGTCGACCGCGCGGGCGGCGAACTCCTGCTCGGCCTCCGCCTCCTCATCGGCCTGCGCGGCGCCGCGCCAGAGGAGGACGGCACCGGTGAGGAAGAGCAGGGCAGCCGCGGAGCCCACCACCGTCGACGGCAGCAGCGAGACGAGACCACCTGCGGCCACGGCCACCGTGCACTGGACGAGGAAGGCCAGCGAGACCCCGACCCAGACCAGGGGCGGGCGGTACTTCGTGGCGAGCACGAGCGAGGCGACGAAGGTCTTGTCCGGCAGCTCGACGGGGAAGATCAGGGCGAACGTCGTCGCCAGGACAGCCGGGTCCACGCGATGCTTACCGGCTCATCGACTCGTGCGCGGCGGCGACCGCGGCGGCGAGCACGGACTTCACCGGCCGGCCGAGGGTGACCGCGGCGGCGGCCACGTCGTCGTACTCCGGAGAGACGTTCACGACGTCGCCGTCGAGCACGGCCACCTTCACGCGTACCGTTGCCCCGTCCACGACGACCGTGCTCGTCTCGCGCTGGAGCGCGGTCTTCGCGACCCGCTGCTCGCGGATGCCGATCGTCGAGCTCTCCGTGAAGACGACCCGGCGTACGGCGTCGGCGACGGCCACGGGCGTGAGCACCGAGAGAGTGTGGGCCGGGCGACCCTTCTTCATCAGGATCGGCGTCAGCCACGCGTCCGACGCGCCCGCCGCCAGCAGGGCGGCGAGGACGCCTGGCCACAGCCGCGGGTCGAGGTCGTCGACGTTGGCCTCCAGCACCAGCGCGTCGTCGGGCCCGGTGGCTTGCGCCGCCTCGCCCACCAGGATCCGCAGCACGTTCGGCACGTCGCCGTCGTCGCGCTCGCCGGCGCCGTGCCCCGTTGCCGTCACCCGCATGGCTGGGAGCGGCCCCCACGACGAGACCGTGGCGGCGAGCAGCGCTGCACCGGTTGGTGTGCAGG
>JBOGDX010000443.1:0-3073 GCA_050743225.1 Actinomycetes bacterium
CCCATCCGTCCTCGGCCGAGGGCAACGCGCAGAGCCGGCGGCGACTGCTCGCCGGTGGCAGTGCTGGTCACCGCGGTCTGTCCCTTCCGGCGGGGCGATCGGCGGCACCGATGGTCGGGGGGCACGCCGGGGATGCGACCGTACAACGGCCGGGGTCGTGCAGCCGTGCCGCCGTGCGACGGGCCCGGCGACCCGGCTCCGGAGACGGGTCAGGGCCCGTACCGCCCTTCGGACCGACCTCGTCCGGCTGGCTGCCGGACCGAGCGCCGTTGTCTACTGGGCGGTCGGGCCCTTCCCGTGTCTCACCCCCCGGGGCAACCTCTCGTGTCGGGCGACTCCGACGCTCGGACCTGGCACCCGGACGGCACTTGCGCACTGCGCCGTCCCCGGCCCGACGCCGGCTCTCGGTGGTGTCGCTGAGAGGAGCCGAAGCGGGTGTCCTGCGGTGGACGGGGGCAACCCTTGCGGTGCCCGGAGCGGCTTGTCAACCGTCGTCTGACCTGCACCGTTCCGCATACCCGCAGGTAGACGCCGGGACTGTGGTCAGGGTCATTTTTCCTTGACCTGCAACGCTTTCGGCGTGTCGGACCGAACACACCAGGCCGCAATCACCCGTTCGGCCCATCGACCTGCGGTGCCTCTGTATGAGAGGTCCACGATGCGGTCGGGTCAGCGGCTGGGCGGCACCACGACGGTGCCCCTCGCGGTGACGACGACCAGCGGCAAGTCGAGGACGGTCGCCGCCGAGTCCGGCGCGCCGGCCTCGGCGGATCGCGCCCGGCACACGACGCGAGCCTCCAGCTCGAGCTCACGGCTGCGGGTGCCGACACGGGCCAGCCGGGCGTCGATCTCGAGCACGTCACCCGCCTGGACGGGTGCGCGGAACTGCACGTCGGCGTAGGAGGCGAACAGCCCTTCGTCGCCGTCGGTGCGGATGCACATCTCCGTCGCGACGTCGCCGAACAGGCCGAGGACGTACGCGCCGTCGACGAGATCTCCCGCGTAGTGAGCGTGTGAGTACGGTACGTAGCGCCGGTGGGTCACGGTCAGCCCCACCAGTTCGGCTGCGCTGCTCATCGGTCTCCTTGCGTCGATGTCGTCAGGCGGTCAGTGCATGGACGAGGAAGCTGGCGACCTCGGCCGGTGTGGTGCCGCGGCCGAAGATGCGGTCGACGCCCAGCTCGGTTGTGGCGTGCTCGTCGAAGCGCGGCCCGCCCACGACGAGCAGCGGTGCCCGTCCCGCCGGGTAGGCCTCGCGAAAGGCCGCCGACATCTCGCGAGTGTTCTTCAGGTGCGCGTCGCGCTGGGTGACGACCTGGGACACCAGCACGGCGTCGGCCTTCTCGGCTCGGGCTCGCGCCACGAGCTCCGGCACCAGCACCTGGGCACCGAGGTTCACCACCCGGATCTCGCGGTAGTACTCCAGGCCCTTCTCGCCCGCGAAGCCCTTGACGTTGAGGATCGCGTCGATCCCGACGGTGTGGGCGTCGGTGCCGATGCAGGCGCCGATCACGACGAGCTTGCGACGTAGCCGCGCCTTGACCGCGGCGTTGACCTCCCGGGCCGACAGCAGGGGGTACTCGCGCTCGACGACGCGTACTGCGTCGAGGTCCACGAGGTGGCGGACCGAGCCGTAGACGACGAAGAACGTGAAGTCGGGACCCATGGGCTTCGCGTGCACGACCATCGCGGGGTCCAGCCCCATCTTCCGGGCCAGCTGCAGGGCCGCGCCCTCGGCCCGCTTGTCGTGCGGCACGGGCAGCGTGAACGACACCTGCACCATGCCGTCGCCGGTCGTGTCGCCGTACGGCCGAAGAATGTGCTTCTCGCTGGTCGAGCTCGTCGAGACCATCACTTCTCCTCCAGGATGTCGCTCGCGGGGTTGTAGTAGCCGGTCGCCTTCTTGGCCACGCCGTCGAGCCCTCGCCCGGCGTCGGACGGGCGCTTCATCAGCCCGAAGGTGCCGTCCCCGATCGCCTCGAGCAGTCCGTGCTTGCCCTCGTGGGCGATGATCCGCTCGAGCAGCTCGATGCTCTCGCCGAGGACCTGCCGCGCACGCTCGGCGATGAAGCCGTCCGGCGCGGGGCGGAAGTCCTCGTGCAGGTTCCCCGCCGCGTTCATGACGTAGCGGACGTTCTGCAGGGCCAGGTCGCGGTCGGAGAGCCAGGGGGTGACCACGGCCTCGGTCATCATCCCGACCAGCAGGATGTCCTGGCTGCTCATCGCACCGGCGAGGTTGAAGAACCCGTCCAGCAGGTAGCCGCGGAACACATCGCCGGTCATGTGCCGGGTCGGTGGCATCCACTTCAGCGGCGAGTCCGGGAAGAGCTGGCGCGCGAGCATGGCGTGTGCCAGCTCCAGCCGGAAGCTCTCCGGGATGTCCGGGTCGATCTCGAACGCGTGCCCGAGGCCGATCTGCCACTTCTCCAGCCCGGCCTCCCGGGCGAAGTACTCGTTCAGCAGTTGGCTGACGGTGACCGTGTGCGCGGCCTCGATCGCGTCGGCCGTGGTCAGGTAGTTGTCCTCGCCGGTGTTGATGATGATTCCCGCGCGGGCGTGCACCTGTCGGGAGAACCGCTGGTCGACGAACGTGCGGACCGGGTTGATGTCGCGGAAGAGGATGCCGTACATCGAGTCGTTGAGCATCATGTCCAGCCGCTCGAGCCCGGCCAGCGTCGCGATCTCCGGCATGCACAGGCCCGACGCGTAGTTGGTCAGCCGGACGTAGCGGCCCAGCTCCTTCGACACGTCGTCGAGCGCGGCGCGCATCAGCCGGAAGTTCTCCTGCGTGGCGTACGTACCGGCGTAGCCCTCCCGGGTCGCCCCCTCCGGCACGTAGTCGAGCAGCGACTGCCCGGTGGAGCGGATCACCGCGATCACGTCCGCGCCCTCGCGGGCGGCGGCCTGTGCCTGTGGGATGTCCTCGTGGATGTCCCCCGTCGCGACGATCAGGTAGATCCACGGGCGGCGGGGGGCGTCGCCCACGCGGCGGACCAGCCGGTCCCGCTCCGCCCGGCGGCGGTCGATGGTGCGGATGCCCCGGGCGACGTCGCGACGGGCCGCCCGCCGGGCC
>JBOGDX010000444.1:0-3062 GCA_050743225.1 Actinomycetes bacterium
CTCCGGGGGCGCAGGAGGCGCTGGCCGCGCTCGCCTGGGGACCGCCGACCGGCCGGCTGGACGACGCGGAGCGCGACGTGGACGCCGCGACGGCGGCGACCCCGGTCGAGTGGCTTCTGGCCCATGGACTGCTCGTGGCCAGCGACCACCGCACCGTCGTGCTGCCACGGGAGGTCGCTCTGCACCTGCGCGGCGGGCGGGTGCACCGGACGGCACTGCCCGAGGTGCCGCCACACCCCGAGGCCGACGTCGACCGGCCCCACGTCGACCGTGCCTGCGCCGGAGCGGCGGCAACCGTCGTCCGGCAGGTCGAGGACCTCCTGGAGCTGTGGGCGGTGGACCCTCCTCGGGTGCTGCGCGCCGGTGGGCTCGGCGTGCGCGATCGGGCGCGCACCGCAGCCGCCATCGACGTCGAGGAAGCGACGCTCACCCTGCTGGCCGAGGTGGTGCACGCCGCCGGGCTGCTAGCAACCGGCGACGACGAGATCGACGAGGTGTGGCTGCCGACCCCGGCGTACGACGAGTGGGTCGGCGCCCCCACCGCCGGCAGATGGCTAGTGCTCGTCGAGGCCTGGCGGGACTCGACCCGCGCGGTCGGCCTGGTCGGTGCCACCGACCCGCGCGGTCGCACGCTCGCGCCTCTCGGGCCAGACCTCGACCGCACCCTGGCCCCGTTGGTGCGCCGTGCCGTGCTCGCCGACCTTGCGTCGCTCCCCGCCGACCGGTCCAGCTCGGTGCACAGTCTCACCGAACGCCTTCGGTGGCGCGCGCCACGGCGCGGTGGGCGGCTGCAGGACGACCTGGTCCGGTGGACCGTCACCGAGGCCGTCACCCTCGGGCTGGTGTCGGCCGGTGCGCTGTCGACGCCAGCCAGGCTGCTCGTCTCGGGCGACCGCGACGCCGGTCGGCAGGCCCTCGCGGCTGCCCTGCCACCGCTGCTCGACCACGTGCTGCTGCAGGCCGACCTGACGGCCGTCGCGCCCGGCCCGCTCGAGAGCGACCTCGCCCGTCGGCTGCGCCTGGTGGCCGACGTCGAGTCGACCGGTGGCGCCACGGTCTACCGGTTCAGCGACCGCAGCGTCCGCCGCGCGTTCGACGCCGGGTGGAGCGCGGGCGACGTCGCCGATCTGCTGGCGCAGCACTCGCGGACGCCGGTGCCCCAACCCCTGACCTACCTCGTTGATGACGTGGCCCGCCGGCACGGCCGCGTCCGGGTCGGTGCGGCAGCCGCGTTCGTCCGATGCGACGACGAGGCGACCCTGGGCGAGCTGGTGTCCGACCGCCGGTCCGCGTCCCTGCGGCTGCGCCGGCTCGCGCCGACCGTGCTGGCGGCGCAGTCACCGGCCGACGTCGTCATCGACCGGCTGCGGGAGATGGGCTATGCACCGGTCGCCGAGAACGTTGACGGGGCCGTCGTCGTGCGGCGACCTGAGTCCCGGCGTACGGCAGGACGGCGCCTGCCGACGTACGCCGTGACACCACCGCCCGAGCCCCGGCCGGCCTTGCTCGACGCGGCCGTGCGAGCGCTGCGCGCGGGCGAGCGAGCCCCGAATGTCACCGTCAGCCGCCCCGCAGCCGACGTGCTCGCGATCCTCAGCGAAGCAGCCGCTGCGGGCGAGTCGCTCTGGATCGGCTACGTGGACGCCGAAGGCCGAGGCAGCCAGCGCGTGATCGAGCCCCTCGCCGTCGAGGGCGGCCACGTCAGCGCGTACGACCACCTGCGGGGCGCGGTGCGCACTTTCGCCGTGCACCGGATCACGGGCGTGTCCGCCGTCGACGACCGGACCGCGTCCTGAGCGCACACCTCAGTTTGGGCGAGCCAGGTTTGGCGCCGCGCATCGCGCGGTAAATCTCCGCAGATCGGGGCAGAACGGAACGGGGACGGTTCAAGGAGGTTCCCCGTGCGTCAGCTCCGAGTCACCCGCCGCCCGCCTGCCCGGCGTGTCGAGACCCGGGCATCCGAGGAGACGGTCCCGACCGCTCGAGAGCGCCCGGCGTCGGACGTGACATCCACCGACACGTTGCAGCAGATCGACGAGGTGCTCGCCGAGGACTGACCCGTCAGCCGCGGTCGGCGACCGAGTGGTGGGGCCGGGCCAGCCAGCGGTCGCGGAGGGCGAGCACCCGGGTCTTCGCACGCATGGTCGTGAGCGCCCGCGCGCACCGCCCGACATCGGCCGGGTCCGCGCGCTCGGAGCCCGCAGTGGGCGGGATCTCGTATCCCAGCCGCTGCAGCCGCGACCCGGCCACCCGCTCCACGAGCGCGACCTCGGCCGGTGCGAGGACGCCGACGTAGGTGCCCACCCTGCTCGGGCTCACCGCCTCGAGCGTCCCGGAGTGCCAGACCTGTCGCTGACGCTTGGGGAGCAGGTCGGCCTGTCCCTGGGGGGCGAGCATCGTCTCCTCGAACTCCTCGCCCAAGAAGGCGCACAAGCCCTCGAGCTGTCGCCTCGGCTCGGCCACCAGATCCTCGTAGCGCAGCTCGTGGAAGCTGCCCGACGGCAGCGCTCGGCCCGCGCGGCGGGCGCAGTCGACCGAGTGCACCCAGGTGGCGACGGCGCCGGCCGTTCCCTGCCGCCACCAGCGCATCCGCTTGAGCGAGGCGACGCAGTCGCGGCCGTCCCGGACCAGGTGCACGAACTGCGCGTCGGGGAAGAGCCGGCGAAGCACGTCGACGTTGCGGTAGTACGTCGGCCGCTTGTCGCCCCACCGCGGCTTGCCCTGGCTCGCGGCATACGTGCGGTAGACCGCACCGATGGCCGAGCCCACGGTCGGCGGCGACTGGATGACCGCCTTCTTGACCCGCTCGGGGTCCAGTCCCAGGTGGCGGAACTTGGTGCCCTGGCGCCTGACCAGCGCCCGCGCGAGGCGGCGGCGGTTGCCCGTGTTGGTCAGGTCGCCGAAGCTGCGCCGCCGGCGGAACACCGGAAGCAAGAACCTCGTCTCGGGCGGGATCGCGATCCGCGAGTGCGAGGAGAGCATCAGGGTCAGCAGAGTCGTGCCCGACCGCGGGCACCCGATGACGAAGATCGGGCCGCTCGGGCCCGTGGGTTGGCTTGTCG
>JBOGDX010000445.1:0-3053 GCA_050743225.1 Actinomycetes bacterium
GTACATGTTTTCCGTGATCCACGGCGAGCTGAACTACACCGAGGAGGAGGAGCAGACCATCTTCGCCGCTGTCGACGCCTTCAACGAGAGGGTCAAGGAGCACGAGGTGTTCATCGGCGGACTCGCACCGGTCGAGGCGGCCACCACCGTCGACGGAACCGGCGACTCGGTCGTCGTCACCGACGGACCGTTCCTCGAGGCCAAGGAGCACCTCGGCGGCTTCTGGATTCTCGAGCTGCCCGACCTCGACACGGCGCTCAAGCTGGCCGGCGAGGCGTCGAAGGCGTGCGCAGCGCCCGTCGAGGTCCGTCCGTTCGAGGCCATGCCCGACGCGTGAGCGACGCAGTTCACGCCCGGATCGAGGCGATCTACCGTGAGGAGTACGGCCGAGTCGTGGCCTCGCTCGCCCGCCGATTCAGCGATCTCGACATCGCCGAGGACGCGGCGGGCGAGGCCCTCGTCACCGCCCTGGAGAAGTGGCCGGTCGACGGGATCCCGCCCAACCCGGGCGGATGGCTCACCACCACGGCCGGCAACCGCGCCATCGACAAGATCCGACGCGAGAACCTCCGTGACGCCAAATTCCAGGCGGCCGAGATGATTCGCGACGACTCCCCCCACGAACCGACCGGCGTGGTCGAGGACGACCGACTGCGCCTGATGTTCACCTGCTGCCACCCCGCCCTCGCCCCAGAGGCCCGGATGGCCCTGACGCTGCGCATGCTCGGCGGTCTCACCGTCGAGGAGATTGCCCGCGCGTTCCTCGTCGCCGAGACGACCATGGCCCAGCGCATCACCCGCGCGAAGGCGAAGATCAAGAAGGCGAACATCCCCTTCACCGTCCCCCAGCCGGACGACCTGTCCGACCGGATCGACGCCGTGCTCGCGGTTCTGTTCCTCGTGTTCAACGAGGGCTATCTCAGTGGAGGCGAGGAGCCGATCCGCGCCGAACTGTCCGACGAGGCGATCCGGCTGTCGCGCATCCTGTGCCAGCTGCTGCCGGACGAGCCCGAGCCCACCGGCCTGCTCGCCCTGATGCTGCTGACCGACGCCCGACGCGACGCCCGGATCGCCAACGGCGAGCTCGTCACCTTCAGCGAGCAGGACCGCGCCGGTTGGGACGCCGCCCGGATCCGCGAAGGTCACGCTCTCGCGATGGCCGCGATGGAGCCCGGCGTCCCTGGCCCGTACGTGCTGATGGCCGCCATCAGCACCCTGCACACCGCCGCACCCAGCGCCGGCGACACCGACTGGGCCCGGATCGCCACGCTGTACGACCGGCTGTACGCGCTCTCCCCCACCCCCGTGGTCGCCCTGAACCGCGCCGTGGCAATCGCCGAGCTCGACGGCCCCCAGGTAGCTCTCGCCTTGGTGGACGACCTCAACCTGACCGGCTACCACGCCTGGCACGCCACCCGCGCCGACCTTCTCCACCGCCTCGGCCGTTCCGATGAAGCACGCGACGCCTACGACGCGGCTATTGCCGCCACCGAGAACCCCGCCGAGCGGGCCTACCTCGAGCGCCGGCGGGGGCAGCTTGCCTGACGAACGGCCGGCCGGCGAGCGACCAGGCGGCTACAGCCACCTGGTCACTCGCTCGCGAGTCGGCAATCACGATGATGCTCGGTTTCCTAGCTCCACACCCTTGGCGATCGTGGCCACTTGGACCATGAATGCGCCCACCGCAGCAAGAATCGATCCGATCACAATTGCGGCCTGAGCTCCACCGGAGCCGGAGTCGTCGATCGTTGTGCTGAATTCGTCGAGCGCCGCCTCGGCATCGGCTGCTGAGGTTGCATCTATCAAGCTGGAGATCCCGTCGATGAGAACGACCAATCCGATGATCATGAACAAGATTCCCGCCGCCAGCCATCCCCAGATCTGACCGCCAGCTGCAGACTGCTGGGGGGCGGAGGGCCGAACCGTGGCTGGCGCCGGCGCCTGACTTGAACGCGGGAAAGACTTTCCCGGATCTTCGTCCTTCATCCACTGCATGCGGATGCGTGCCCCACACTCTTCACATCTGGACTGTCCAGAACTCAGTGCATGGCCGTTTTCGCAGATCGCCTGACTCATGTGGCGAGGCTAGTTGCTCTCCACGGATTCTTCATGACCAGGTGTCGACGACGCTCGAAAATGTGGCCATGGCGACGGGGTGGTTTCCAGCGATCGTCGCAATGGGATCACTCATTTGGGCCCGCAACGGCATCACGCCTCTTGAGCACTCGTCGCCAACGCTTGACCTACCGAATGTGGTCTCTCACGCTCGAACTGCGGAGTCATCCTTTAGCGGATCCGGCACGTCTGCGGCCCCATCTCTTCGATCTGGTCGAGCGCAATCGCCTTGACCTCAATTGCGAACGCTCCGAGATTTCGCGCAACGAGCAGTTGGTCGCACTCGACTCCTGAGCCAAGTGTGTGACTGTTCAATTCCGTCCAGACGTGCGCATCGTCTCCGAGGAGCGCGTTGACGCGCTCGAAGAATGAGCGCTCACCGGGATTCCCTGGAGGTGGGGTATGCAGGTTGGCCACGGCATCCTCTCGGTGAAGGCGCATGCTCTCGGTACGAGGCCAACGATAGGAGCCATCGCCGAAATCGACCGACGAATCTGCAACGTCAACCACTTTCTCGAACGAGCGGACTCGCGATTGAACGAATGAGCCGCACAGCGCGACAGCTCGACCTACGATCAGCCGGAGGTGCATTGCTTTCACCGGAGTTCGGAGGGATCGGGCATGAGCGTCGGCGTCGAAGAAGATGTCCTGCGGGAACGGGCAGTCAACCTGTTCACCTTTCTCCGCCGATCGCAGGAAATGCTGCTCAAGCCGGTGCGCGAAGTCGATTCGTACGAGCAAGTCCTGTGGTTTTCTGATCTGCCTGATCATTCAGCTGTTACTAGGTACCACGATCGAGAGGCGATCGAGAGCGGTGAGCCATACCTCGCAATTGATCGAGTAGCCCGAACCGCACCCCCGGCAACACCGGACTCGATCGAGGATTGGCTAAGGGAACAGGTCGACGACCCAGACAGACCCCCGACTCTGCATGACTC
>JBOGDX010000446.1:0-3050 GCA_050743225.1 Actinomycetes bacterium
GCCATGCTGTGGGCGCTCTCGGCGGACCCGGTGCCGGTCAGCGCGTTCGTGGCGGTCGCGCCCGCGGTGCAGCCGCGGCAGGTCGCCGGACCGTCACACGCCGTCCCCGGCCGGGTGCTGGTCGGCGCGGAGGACGGCCTCGTCGGGCCGACGCGCGAGGCGGTCGAGCAACTGACCGGCGCAACCCTCGACGTCGTGGACGGCCTCGGTCACGCCTACCCGGCGGACTTCGACGACCGGCTGGCCGAGGCGCTCGGGTCGCTGGTCGGGCCGCCGTAGCGGCGGGACGCCTCGTTGGCGACCGGGCACTCGCCACGGGTACGTCCACACACCGACGTGTCGCACAGCCGGCACATCCACCGGGTCGCGCCCGGACCGCGCATCAGCCCGACGAGGACCCGCGAGAGATTCGCCTCGAACTCCCGCCGTTGCGTCCTCGGCAGCACCGAGAGCGCACCGTCGAGGACCTCCGCGCGGGCGGCGGCGACCCGAGCCGCGACCCGGCGGCCGGACGCTGTGAGCACCACGCTCGTGGTGCGACCGTCCCGACCGGGACGCCGCCGGACGTACCCCGCCTGCTCGAGCCGGTCGACCAGCCGGACGGTGCCGGACGATGTCAGGCCCAGGACCTGCCGCAGCAGGTCGACGGACGGGGCGTCGAGGAAGTGGTGCAGCGAGGACAGGGCGGTTGCCGTCGTGACCGACTGGTGGGCGGTGTCCTCGACGGCGTCGACCATCCGGTCGCTGACCACCAGTGCGAGGGCACCGAGCAGGTTGCCGGCCCGGTCCACCGCGGGCTACCCCAGCTCGTAGGTGAGGGTGACGGACGGCTCGCCGCCCAGCGGGGCCCGGAAGTCACCGGAGCCGCGCAGCCCGGCGAGCTCGCCGGTCCCCGAGCCGGCCACCACCGTCCAGGTCCCGCTGGCCTCGGCGCCGTCGTAACGGCCGGTCGAGGTCAGCACGAACGTCCCCTCCCGGTCACCGAGCCGCCCCGTGACGCGCTGCACTCCGACGTAGTCGGCGGCGTCGTCAGCGGAGTACGCCATCAGGAACTCGACCGACCCGTCGCCCTCGATGTCGCCAGTGAACGACTGGGTCACCGCCGCGCGGGTGAGCTTGCCGGACCCTTCGAGGTCCTCGTAGGTCTTCTCGTCCCATGCCTGGATCTGGAACGTCGCCCATGCCGTGATCGACATGACTCCTCCTCCATTAGGAACCCACGACACATTATGTGTGAGTCATACACATGTCTAGGTCAGGGTCTCGACAGCCTCGATCCAGCGACGAGCGAACGCTGCCCCGTCGACCCCGGACGCGACCCGGACCTCCCGGCCTGCCTTGTCCGCGCGGAACGAGAGCACGCCTCCGGTCAACGTGGGCGAGAGCCGCTGCTCCCCCGTGGGACAGCCTGCCCACCCCAGAGCCACCGCACAGACGAGCGGGTCGTGGAGGAAGATCAGCAGGTCGTCGGGCAGCCCCTCGTGCGCCCGGCCCAGCGACGCGTGGTCCTTGTCGGCGGCGTAGGCGACGGCCTGGCGGGCCAGCAGGGAGCCGAGCCGACCGGCCGCTTCAAGCCGAGGCAGGTCGCGCTCCCGCAGAGGGGTGCGCAAAGTGTCCGCCAGCGTGACCATCGTCAGGTCGCCGGCACCGCGGAAGACCAGGTCCGCGGCACGGGTGTCCCACTGGACGTTGAAGTCCCGCTCCGCTCCCCATGGCGGCAGGTCCGCGCCCAGCGGCCGGACCCAGCCACCCATGACGACGACCGTCGCCCGGGCGAGGGTGCCGGGCCGCGTCTGCTCGAGCCGAGCCAGGTTGGTCTGCGGTCCGACCGCGACCACCGTCGCGCCGCTCTCGACCGACGCGGCCAGCAGATCCACCGCCGCAGCCTCGGTCGACGGCATGGGCGACACGTCGGCCGGCCAGTACCGCTCGTCGGTGAACGGGTGCGCCGGCTCGCCGGTGGTCCAGGAGACCTCGGCGCCGGCCACCACCGGGACGTCGGCGCGGCCGGCGAGGACGAGGGCGTGGTGGGCGAAGCCGGCGCGGGTGCCACCCGGGTCGATGGTCGTCGTGACGCCGGTGAGCTCCACGTCCGGCCAGCCGAGCAGCATCGCCAGCGCGGCGAGGTCGTCCGGGTCGCCACCCAGGTCGGTGTCGAGGTGGACCCGCATCCGCCGATCATGCCCTTGTCGATCGGGGTCGGCGCGATCAGAATCCGAAGCGGAGGCCCTCATGTCCCACGTCGGCAGGCACATGTGGACGGCGCTCGCTGGGCTGGTGTTCGTCGTGCTCTACGTGGCGGCGTTCTCGCTCGGCATCGAGGTAGGACCCAGCGACCGGGAGATCCTCGACTACTACGGCGACAGCGGTCACCGCTCGCGGGAGGTCGCGGCGTTCTTCGTCATTGCGGCGGCCGCGCTCGCGCTCGTGCTCTTCTCGCTGGGGTTGCGCACGCTGGTCGCCCGGGCTGAGCAGCCGCCCGCGCCACTGGCGGCACTCGTGTTCGTCGGCGGGGTCGCCGACGCGGTGCTGATCCTCGCCGGCAACTCGCTGTCCCGGGCGACGGCGTTCGCGGCGACGGACGCCGTCTTCACGCTGGACGTGAACACGCGCCGCCTGTTCGAGGACGCCGGCCTGCTCCTCCTCGCCAGCGGCGCCATCGCCGCGATGCTGATGGTTGCCGGAACGGGAGTTGCCGCGCTGCGCCTCGGCGTGCTGCCGCGGTGGCTGGGCTGGACCAGCTTCGTGGCCGCGGCCCTGCTCCCCCTCGCCGTGGGCTTCCTCGGCTTCCTGGTGTTCTTTCTCTGGGTCCTGCTGGTCAGCGGCGTGATCGCGTTCCGGCGGGCCAGCACGCCAACCGCGGCAGCAGCGGCTGTACCAGCGGCCCGATCAGCAGCGCATACAGCACCGTGGCGACGCCGAGGGTCCCGCCGAGCAGCCAGCCACTAACCACCACGACCACCTCGATCGCGGTCCGGACCAGCCCCACCGGCCGACCCGTCCGGCGAACCAAGCCGGTCATCAGCCCGTCGCGTGGCCCCGGTCCCATC
>JBOGDX010000447.1:0-3049 GCA_050743225.1 Actinomycetes bacterium
GTCGCGGGTCAAGACACGCGACGACCGGGCCAGGTCCCTGAGGACCCGACCCGGCCGTCGCCGTGCCTACTGGGTCAGACGGCCGTGCGTCAGGTGAAG
This sequence comes from Actinomycetes bacterium, assembly GCA_050743225.1. Lineage (GTDB taxonomy): Bacteria > Actinomycetota > Actinomycetes > JACCUZ01 > JACCUZ01 > JBOGDX01. The sequence continues at coordinate 100 of JBOGDX010000447.1, forward strand.
ATGCTCACGCCGCCGGGGCCGACGAGAAACGCGACGACGATCAGCACGATGCCCATGAGCACCTGACCGCGGATGAGCGTCACGACACCCCAGATGCCGATCAGGACGGCGAGCAACCAAAGCAACATCGTCATGGTGGTACCTCCTTATGCAGCCGGTTGTTCCCCTGATCACCCGACTCAACCGCGACCGGCGGCCACAAGTTGGCCGGCGCCCGCCAGCGTCGCGGCAAAACGGTCCAGAGCACTCCGAGCCACCAGCGTGCTGCCGGGCACCTGGTCGGCCATGACGACGAACACCACAGGCCGACCCGCAACCGAGGTCACGCCGGCCAGGGTGCTCACCCCGGTCAACGTGCCCGTCTTGGCCCGGACCAGTCCGGCGGCGTCGCCCGCGCGATCGGCGGCGAAACGCTGCGACAAGGTCCCGCTGAAGCCGGCGACGGGGAGTCCCGTGACGAGGTGTCCCAACCGGGGTGTCGATCCGTCGGAGGCGAGCACGAGCAGGCCCGCCAGGGTGGCGGGCGCCACGGACGAACCGCGAGCGAGCCCGCTGCCGTCGAGCAGGACCATGCCGTCCGTCGGCACTCCCAGCTCGGTCAGCACCCCAGTGACGGCCGCCGTCCCGTCGGCGAACGTGCCCGGCCTGCCCCGCTGCACCGCCACCAGCCGCAGCAAGGACTCGGCAAGGTCGTTGTCGCTGCTGGTCAGCATCAGCTCGACCAGCTCGGCGACCGTCCCTGACGACACCGACGACAGCTCGCGGGCCCCGGCGGGAGCGACACCTCGCGCCACGTCCCCGCTGACGGTCACACCGCGACGGGCCAGCATCCGTGCCATGTCGCGTCCTGCCGCGAGTGCGGGGTCCGGCTCGCGCACGTCCGAGGCGGGACGGATCCTCCCGGCGTCGACCGAGAGGGCGCCCACCGGTGACACCACGCCCGAGCCCACGTAGCCGGCGCGCCAGTCCGGTGACACGGCCGGCCCGGCGAACAGGCTGTCGTCGACGCGCAACGTCACCGAGTTCGTCCCGTCCGCGACCAGCGCCGCGGCCGTTGCGTCGGCCAGCCCGGCCAGGGACGCCCGCACGGGATCGCGGCGCTGCAGCGACCGTCGTGAGGTCAGCGTGGTGTCGCCGGCCCCGACCAGGACGACCTCGCCCGGCGCGGCACCGGCCACCACCCTGGTGCGCAGCCGACCCACCGGGTCGAGGACGGTCAGCGCGGCTGCGCCGGTGGCCAGCTTGGCGAGAGAGGCCGGTGTCCGCGGCACGGTGCCGGCGACGTCGAGCAGCGTCGCCCCGGACGCCACGTCGACGACCAGAGCGCCCCGCTCCGGCCCGAGCACGGTCGATGCCAGCACCCGGTCCAGCGCGTCGGTCGGCAGCGTCGGGGCAGCGCCGCTCGGGCCGGTCGGCTCGGCAACCAGCACGTCCGGTGCCCCGGCCGGTCGCGGGTCGAGCGGGGTCGCCGGCGAGGCCGACGCGGACGTGGGGTCGGCGACCAGGCCTCCGGGAAGTCGTCCCGACAGGTCGAGCGACGCGACAACGGCCGCCGCCAGGAGCAGGACGACGGTGGCAGCAGCCGCGGCGCGGAGGCCGCGTCGGCGGGAGGCAGGGCGTGGGTGCCCGTCGGCGGTGCCCACGCGACCTCGTTTCCTCGACCTGCTCGTCGTACGCGAGACTATCGACCGGTCGCGCACCGTCGCGTCGTGTGACCGCGGCAAACGGTAGGAGGCGCAGCGTGGAGTTCGACGTCCTCATCGAGATCCCGAAGGGCCATCGGAACAAGTACGAGGTCGACCACGCCACCGGACGCATGCGGCTGGACCGGATGCTCTTCACGTCCACGCGCTACCCCGCCGACTACGGCTTCATCGAGGAGACCCTCGGCGAGGACGGAGACCCGTTGGACGCGCTGGTGCTGCTCGACGAGCCGACGTTCCCCGGCTGTCTGATCCGTGCGCGCGCCCTCGGCATGTTCCGGATGACCGACGAGGCTGGCGGTGACGACAAGGTGCTGTGCGTGCCGGCGACCGACCCGCGCGTGGAGCACCTGCGCGACATCCACCACGTGTCGGAGTTCGACCGGCTGGAGATCCAGCACTTCTTCGAGGTCTACAAGGACCTCGAGCCAGGCAAGTCCGTCGAGGGCGCGACCTGGGTGGGCCGCGTCGAGGCCGAGGCGGAGATCGTCGCGTCGCGGGAACGGCTCAGATCCAGCCGAGCTCACTGAACTCCGGGAAGCCGCCCTGCCAGGTGCCGAAGACGGCGAACAGCAGGAGCGAGACGCCGTACGACGAGAGCAGGTAGCGCCCCATGCCGTCACGGGTGAGGGCTCCCCAGACCACGAAGACGACGGCGGTCCCGATCCCGAACCACGCGGTCTGGCCCTCGATCGAGTTGGTGAAGTGCGTGAACCCGACCAGGGCGGCGAGCAGGTGGGCCCAGATGCCGCCGCGGGGACGCCGGTCGCCGAGTGACACGGCGAGGACTGCGACGACGAGGGCGAACCCCGCGTACCAGAGGTAGTGGCCGACCGTCTCGTCCCACAGGTAAACCACGTCAGGGTCCTCGCCGGGCAACGCGTTCGCGACGGAGTTCGAAGCGATGTGCAGGCCCTTGCCCTGCGTGTAGAGCACGGTGGCGAACCAGAAGGCGGTCCACGTGCCGGGCGCGGCGCCGGCGCTCCGAAGGGCTCCCGCCGCGGCACCGGTCACGACGTACGGCGTGAGCAGGTCGATCCAGTCGGCCCATCTGGTCGGGCCGACCTCGCCCAGCCCGGCGAAGAGGGTGCCTGCGTGGTGGAAAACGGCGTACCCGATGCCGAACACCACCAGCCAGCCGCCGAAGCTGCGGGCATGGCGCTCGGTGTAGGCGCTCACCTGCTCCCCCTCACTCGACCCGGGACCTATGGGCGTGCGGCGCCGATCAGGCTGCCGCGCCAGATGGT
>JBOGDX010000448.1:0-3048 GCA_050743225.1 Actinomycetes bacterium
ACCGCGACCAGGTCACCCGCCCGGGCGCCCGACCGGGTCACCGGCTCGCGGCCCTCGAGTGTCCCGAGCGCCGTCACGGCGATGGTCGCCACGTCGCTGCGCACGACGTCCCCACCGACCACGACGGCTCCCCCGGCCGCGGCCTCCTCGCCGATCCCATCGGCCAGGTCGAGCACCCACTCGGCCTCGCGGTCTGCGGGCACGGCCAGGCCGACGAGCAGCGCGGTGGGCGCGGCTCCCATCGCCACCACGTCGGCCATGTTCGCGGCGGCGGCCCGAGCCCCCACGTCGTGCGCGCTCGACCAGTCCCGCTTGAAGTGCCGCCCTTCCACGAGCACGTCGGTGGTCGCCACCACACGGCCGTCCGGCGCGGCCACGACCGCCGCGTCGTCGCCCGGGCCGAGCAGCACGAGCGGTCCACCGGCCAGTCTCGACGTCACGGCCTCGACGAGCGCGAGCTCCCCCATCTCCTCCACGGTGGTGCCCATCGCGACCTCCTCGGGATGCGCCGTCCGGTCCCACCGGGGATCCGATAGGTTCGCCCGGGATCGATGATCGTGCCGGTCCCGTTCCGCCGCCAGACTCTACGAAAGGCCACGCCGATGGTTGTCCAGGCCTACATCCTCATCCAGACCGAGGTGGGCAAGGCAGCGGCCGTCGCCCGCGAGATCGCGAACGTCAAGGGCGTAACGCAGGCGGAGGACGTCACCGGTCCCTACGACGTGATCGTGCGGGCGGAGGCGAGGAACGTCGACGAGCTCGGCAAGCTGGTGGTCGCCAAGGTCCAGGCGGTCGACGGCATCACGCGCACGCTCACCTGTCCGGTCGTCCACCTCTGAGCGGCCACTCGACCTGACCGTCGATGTCCTGGCGGACGGTCGGTGTGCTGCTGGCCGTCGCACTGGTCCTGCTCGCCGTCGCATCGGTTCTGCCCGGTCCCGACGTGGTCGCGGTCGAGCCTCCTCGCGGCCTCGACCGCACCGCGCAGCAGGCGTGCACCGACCTGCATAGTCTGCTGCCCACCGACGTCGACGGACGCGAGCGGCGCGAGACCAGCCCGATCAGCGAGCAGACGGCCGCCTGGGGGTCGCCCGCAGTCGCCCTGCGCTGCGGCGTCGTCCGGCCAGCCGGCCTGACCAGCACGTCGGAGGTTGTCGAGGTGGACGGAGTCGGGTGGTTCCTGACCGAGCGGCCACGGGAGTACGTGTTCACCACGGTCGGGCGCATGCCGTACGTCGAGGTGTGGGTCCCGGGATCGACACCCCGCGACCGGGCGGCGGCGCCGCTGGTGGACCTGGCGCTCGCGATCAGCGAGACCATCCCTAGGGACTGAGCCACTCGCGGAGGTGGCTCAGCGCAGCCCGGGCGACCGGCGCAGGGCGGTCTCGACGAGACGGTCGACGAGCGCCGGGTAGTCGAGACCGCTGGCCTTCCACAGCAAGGGGAACATCGACACCGGGGTGAAGCCGGGCATCGTGTTGACCTCGTTGACCGTCACGGTGCCGTTCTCGGCCACGAAGAAGTCGACCCGGGCGAGGCTCTCGCAGCTCAGCGCCTGGAACGCGCGCACCGCCAGGTCGGCCACCTCGGCGGCCACACCCCCGGGCAGGTCGGCGGGGACGAGCAGCTCCGTCCCCTCGTCCGGGAGGTACTTCGCGGCGAAGTCGTAGAACTCGTGTCCGCCCCCGACGAGGATCTCTCCGCAGACGCTGGCCTCCGGCGCGCTGCCGTCGACACCTTCGAGCACCCCGCACTCGATCTCGCGCCCGGGGACGGCGGCCTCGACGACCGCCCGCGGGTCGTGGGCGTGGGCCGTCTCGATCGCGGCGTCGAGCTCGTCCGGGCCATGCACCTTGGTGATGCCGACGCTCGACCCGGCGCGGGCGGGCTTGACGAACACGGGGTAGCCCAGGCTCGCGACGGTTTCACGCACGGCCGCGCGGTCGGCGTACCACTCCCGGGCGGTGACCAGCGCGTGCGGCCCGACCGGCAGCCCGGCGGCCTTGAGCAGCGCCTTCATGTGGCCCTTGTCCATGGCCGCCGCCGACGCGAACACCCCGGACCCTACGTAGGGCACACCGGCGAGCTCGAGCAGACCCTGAAGGGTCCCGTCCTCGCCGTACGGGCCGTGGAGCAGCGGCAGGACGACGTCGACGTCGCCGATCTCGTGCGGCACCTGTCCGGGCTCATGGACGACGAGCCCGCGGTGCGTGGGGTCGCCTGACAGGACGACCGCCGCGCTCGACTCCTCGACCTCGGGGAGGTGACCCCCGGTGATCGCCAGCTTCTCGGGCTCGTCGGCGGCCAGGACCCAGCGCCCGCTGCGGGATATGCCGATGGGCACGACGTCGTAGCGGTCGCGGTCGATCGCCGCCAGCACGCTGCCGGCGGAGACGCACGACACCGCGTGCTCGGTGCTGCGTCCGCCGAATACGACGGCGACGCGGCGCTTGGCGTCCTGGGAGGTCACGGATTCGGTCATCGGCGGCGACGATACCCAAGCAACGGGGATACTCCGTGTCATGACGGATCCGGGGTCCCAGCACCCGGCGACGATCGCGGTCTCCGCGGGGCGGCCGCCGCGCAGACCTGACGGGCCGATGAACCCGCCGATCGTGCTGGCATCGACCTACCACGCCGGTGGAGAGGTCGGTTACGGCCGGTACGGCAACCCGACGTGGGAGATGTTCGAGTCAGCCGTCGGCGCGCTCGAGGGCGGGATCGCGACGTCGTTCGCCTCCGGTCTCGCGGCGGCGGCGGCGGTCCTCGACCTCGTTCCCGCCGGTGGTGTGGTGGTGACCTCCGAGGCGGCGTACCACGGGACGCTGGAGCTGATCGGCCGTCTCGAGGACAGCGGCCGGCTCCGGGTGCGCCGGGTCGAGCTGACGGACGAGGCGGCGGGCGACGTGCTGGCCGGTGCGGACCTGTGCTGGGTCGAGTCGCCGACGAACCCCCTGCTGCGGGTGGTCGACCTCGAACAGCTGGCGGCGCGGACGGCGGCCGCCGGTGCCCTGCTGGTGGTCGACAACACGTTCGCCACCCCGATCC
>JBOGDX010000449.1:0-3045 GCA_050743225.1 Actinomycetes bacterium
GACGCGGGCTAGGACGGCGCGGGCGTGCGTCAGCAGCATCTCTCCGGCCGCAGTGAGTCGCACCGGGCGGCGGCCACCCGGGCGCTCGAACAGCGGTGTCCCCACCATGCGTTCGAGGGTGCCGATCTGTTGGCTGACCGCGGACTGGGTGTAGCCCAGCTCGATCGCGGCCGCGCTGAACGTGCCGGTGTCGACCACGGTCAGAAGCGCCACAAGCTGCCGGGTGTCCCACGACGGAACATTAGCTGTGCTGATGGATACCTCCGTGAACTTCGATTGTACTAATGCTACGCGGTTGCCGACAATGAGGACATGTTCCTCACCGACTGCCAGGCGTGCGGCCAGCGCGAGCTGCGCGGCGCACGCGCCATCGACCTCCTCGTCAACACCGACCAGGGCATCGACGTGGTGTACAGCTGCACCCGGTGCGGGCAGCGCAACCTGCTCGACGCCACCCGCGGCACCGCCGCTCGCGTCGCCGCCTGACCGCCGACCCACCGGCCCGCGCCGGGGATTCGACCACGAATGGCAGGCGGGCGGACACATTGGCAGGCCTGCCCGCCTGCTGAGGTGTCCGCCCGCCTGCTGAAGCCCGGCCGCGATAGCGACCCGCGACGGCGGTCCGCCCGGGGTCAGGCCCCGTTCTGCAGGGCCGCGTAGCCGGGCTTGATGACCTCGTCGATGAGCGCAAGCCGTTCGTCGAACGGGATGAACGCCGACTTCATGGCGTTCACGGTGAACCACCGGAAGTCGTCCATGCCGTAGCCGAATGCGTCGTGCAGCTGCGCGAACTCCCTGGTCATGGACGTGCCGCTCATCAGTCGGTTGTCGGTGTTGACCGTCACCCGGAAGTGCAGCCGCCGCAGCAGGCCGATGGGGTGCTCCTCGATCGACTTGGCGGCACCCGTCATCACGTTGGACGTCGGACACATCTCCAGCGGGATGCGCTTGTCACGGACGTACGCCGCCAGGCGCCCCAGCCGCGCGCTCTCAGGAGCACTGGAGTCGCTTCCGGAGATGTCGTCGATGATCCGCACCCCGTGACCGAGCCGGTCCGCGCCGCACCACTGGATGGCCTGCCAGATCGAGGGCAGCCCGAAGCCCTCACCGGCGTGGATCGTGAAATGGGCGTTCTCCCGCTGGAGGTACTCGAAGGCGTCGAGGTGGCGGGTCGGTGGATAACCGGCCTCGGCGCCGGCGATGTCGAAGCCGACGACGCCGTCGTCGCGGTGCCGGACCACCAGCTCGGCGATCTCCATCGACCTCGCCGCGTGCCGCATGGCGGTGAGCAGGGCGCCGACCCGGACACGGTTGCCGGCCTCGGCGGCCCGCTGCTCACCCTCGCGGAAGCCCTCGTTGACCGCACGGACCACTTCTTCCAATGTGAGGCCCCCGGTCACGTGCAACTCCGGGGCGTAGCGGACCTCGGCGTAGGCCACGCCGTCCGCCGCCAGGTCCTCCGCGCATTCGGCGGCCACCCGGACGAGCGCCTCACGCGTCTGCATCACCCCAACGGTGTGGGCGAACGTCTCGAGGTAGTCCTCCAACGAGCCCGAGCTGGCCGCCGCGACGAACCACCGGCCGAGCTCCTCGACGTCCGTACTGGGCAGGTCGCCGTACCCCGTCTCCCGCGCCAGGTCGACCACTGTCCCCGGCCGCAAGCCGCCATCCAGGTGGTCGTGGAGGAGCACCTTGGGAGCACGGTGCAATACGGACTCGTGCACGGAACCGGTCAAAGAGTTGGTCAAGGAGTTGGTCACGAGCGCACGCTACCGTCTGCCAGACTCTCAACTTCGGGGTCCAAGAGCACGAAGAAAGAGGCATGACGGTGGGTGCACGCGAGGACGTCCGGATCATCCGGCCCGCGGCCATCCTGGACGAGCGCGCGGCGGCACAGGTTCTGCAGCAGCTGCGCCGACTCGACGTGTCCTCCGGCGGGGTGTGGAACGCGACGTCCTCGCTCTGGCAGCGCTACGACGTGCCCTGGGACGGCGTCGGCGGCACCCGCGGCGAGGCTCAGCTGCTCGGCTCGATCGCCGTGATGTACGACAGCCCCCACCGGCACGAGATCACGATCTACAAGGTCACCGTCACCGAACGCGGCCTCGACCAGGGCTGGACCGTCGAGAGCCTCTGCGACGACGCACTCATCTGGGCCGGCCTGACTATCGCGACCTGCCCGCGCGCGGAGCTGACCACTCCGCCGGGGGACGACCCGTTCAAGCGCCCCGGAGCGCGTCGCCCCTGACTTCGACTTGTCAGGCTCTCGGCCGGGTTCCGGCCGTCCAGAGCCTGACAGGTCGCAGGAGCGCGCGGGAGGCTCAGGCCTCGCGGTGGGCCAGGGTGGGGTCGAACGCGGGCAGACAGACGGCGACGTACTCCGCCCCGGCCGCGCCGACCGAGTAGCGCACCCGCTCCCCCGCCCGGGTCAGCACCGCCTGACCGGCGTCGACGTGCAGGCGCCCGCCGTCGTGCTCGACCGTGACCCTGCCCACGAGGACCAGGGTGACCTCGTCGAACTCGGGGGTCTGCGCCGGCTCGTCCCAGCCGGCAGGAGCCTTCATGTGCGCCACCGACACCGAGGACGTGGCCGTCACGCGTCCGACGTACTCGTCGATCAGCTTCCCGCCGGGCACCGGTATGCGGGTCGGGCTCTCGATCAGGTACGGCACGGTCGGGCTCCTACCCCGGGATGCGGTCGAGCACGAGGCTCGGCAAGTCCGGCCGAGCGTCGTCCGGCGCAATCGTCACCGCGGACGCGAGGACCTCCTCTGCCCGCGCGAACCGGTCCGCGTCGTCGGAGTGCAGGGTGAATAGCGGCGCTCCCCCGCGTACGGCGGCCCCCGGCTTGGCGTGCATCTCAACGCCGGCGCCCGCTTGCACGGGGTCCTCCTTGCGCGCCCGGCCGGCGCCCAGCCGCCATGCGGCCACCCCGACCGCGTAGGCGTCCAGCCGCACCAGCACGCCGTCGGCGGGCGCGGGGACGACGTGCGTCTCCCGAGCTGTCGGCAGCGTGGCGTCGGGGTCACCGCCCTGGGCCCGGAC
>JBOGDX010000450.1:0-3044 GCA_050743225.1 Actinomycetes bacterium
GGCGTCGGACGTGCTGGCGTCCGCGAGCTCGCGGCCCGTCAGTCGCAGGCCGCGCGGCCGGTCGTGGCGGCCCCGGTGCAGATGGCGTTCGACCTCGGCGACGCACCGCACTCGGTGTCGCCGAGCGGGCTGCCGGAGATGACCGGCGCCGAGCGGGTCCGCGCCGAGCTGGAGGTGCTCGGCCTCGACGCGAGCCGGCACGTCATCGATTTCTACGAGCCGTTCCTCGCCGCGCTCGGGGCGACCCGGGCGCCGGACATGGTGCGCTGCCGCAGCCAGGCCGAGGTGCTCGTCGCCGGGGTGAAGGTGGCCACCCAGACCCCGCCGATCCGGTCCGGGAAGCGGGTGGTGTTCGTCACCCTCGACGACGCGCGCGGGCCGGTCGACGCGACGTTCTTCGAGGACGCGCAGGGTTCCTATGCCGCGACGCTGTTCCACTCGTGGCTGCTGGTGATCCGCGGCCACGTCCGGCGGACCGGGCCGCGCGGGGTGTCCCTGCGGGCTACCGGATGCTGGGAGCTCACCGAGCTGCACGAGGCATGGCAGCGCGGTGGCCTCGATGCGGTGGCCGACCTGATGGCCGCGACCGGGCCGGTCACCGACCTCTCGGTCTCCGGCGCCGCGGAGAGCAGGTCGACCCGGCCGGTGATGACCCGGCCGCCGACAGGGGGCGCGGCGGAGGTGTACGAGCCGCGGGAGGTCGGGAAGGCCGGCTCGGCGGGCGGCATGGGCCGGCCGCGGCGGGTGCTGGTGCACCCGAGCGGGTTCCGGCAGTCGCCCTACGCCGACCTCAAGCCGCCGGGGGACGACCCTGCGTCGACCCGGCGGGCGGCCGCCCGGCAGGAGAGGTCCCGGCGGGAGGCAGCCGGGCGGGAGGGAGCCGTAGCGCCGCGCAAGCTGTGGCACTCCAGCCCCGGAAGCTCCGGCGGATGAACACCCCACGAAACCGCTCGCTGGCGCTCACTCTTCCGCGGGGACCCCGGATGAGCGGCACGCCGTCGGCGCCGGTCAGTAGCCTGACCAGGTGCCCAGCAGCGACCGTCCCGGATCGGCTCGTTCCGTGCGTACCGCCGTGGTCTGGGACGTCCTGCGCGCCGCCGTCGGGGCATCACCCGGATCCGAGCAGGGAGCATCCGGTGAGCCGCTCGCCGTGCTCGATGTGCTCGATGTGCTGGACGTGGGTGGCGGGACGGGGGGGTTCGCCGTGCCGTTGGCCGTACTCGGCCACCGCGTCACGGTCGTCGACCCGAGCCCCGACGCGCTCGCCTCCTTGCAGCGGCGGGCGGGGGAGTCGGGGGTTGCGGTCAGCGCCGTGCAGGGCGACGCGGCGGGGTTGCTCGAGGTCGTCGACCCCGCTTCGGCGGACCTGGTCCTCTGTCACGGCGTGCTCGAGCAGGTCGACGACGTGGCCCCGGCCGTCTCTGCCCTGGTCGCCGTGCTCCGGCCCGGCGGCACCCTCAGCGTCCTCGTCGCGCACCGCAACGCCGTGGTGCTCGCGCGGGCGGTCGCCGGTCACTTCACCGAGGCCCGGCACGCTCTCGACGACCCCGACGGGCGGTGGGGCCGGGGCGACCCGATGCCCCGCCGGTTCACCGAGCCCGAGCTGCTCGACGTCCTGTCGGGCGCAGGCCTGCGGGTCGACGGCGTCCACGGCGTCCGCACGGTCGCCGACCTCGTCCCGGGAGGGCTGGTCGACCTGGAGCCCGGCGCCGCCGACGCCCTGGTCGAGCTCGAGCTGGCCATGGCGCACCTGCCCGCCTTCCGGGCGGTCGCGACCCAGCTGCACGTCCTGGCGACCCGGGTCTGAGCGATGAGCCGCAGCCAGCAGCTGCACCGGCCGGGCCCACCGTCGGGGCCACCCGGCGACGACACCGGCTGCACCGTCCTGCACGTCGACATGGACGCGTTCTACGCATCGGTCGAGCTGCTCAGCCGACCCGAGCTGCGCGGCACCCCGGTGATCGTCGGCGGCGGGACGCGCGGCGTCGTGCTCTCCGCGACGTACGAAGCCAGGCAGTTCGGCGTGCACTCCGCCATGCCGATGACCCGGGCCCGGCGGCTGTGCCCCCAGGCCACCGTCGTGCCGGCCAGTCACGGGCTCTACTCGGCGGTCTCCGCGGGGGTCATGGAGGTGTTCCGCTCCATCACTCCGCTGGTCGAGCCGCTGTCCCTGGACGAGGCGTTCCTCGACGTCTCGGGGGCCGTCCGACGGCTGGGGCGGCCGACCGAGATCGGGCAGCTCATCCGCGACCGGGTCGTCGACGAGCAGGGCATCACCTGCTCGGTGGGCGTTGCGAGCACCAAGTTCGTGGCGAAGCTGGCCTCCACGCGGAGCAAGCCAGACGGGTTGCTCGTGGTTCCGGCCGCCGAGGTCGTCGCCTTCCTGCACCCGCTGCCGGTGGCCGCGCTGTGGGGGGTCGGCGAGAAGACCGAGAAGGAGCTGACCCGCCTGGGCCTGCGCACCGTCGGGGACATCGCGCACACGCCGGTCGCCACCCTGGTCCGGGCACTCGGCCAGGCCACCGGGGGCCACCTGCACGCCCTTTCCTGGGGTCGGGACGAGAGGTCGGTCGTGCCGCACGAGCCCGACAAGAGCATCGGCGCCGAGGAGACCTTCTCCCGCGACGTCGACGACCCGCAGGTCGTGCTGCGTGAGCTGCTTCGGCTCAGCGAACGCACCGCCGCGCGGATGCGGTCGGCGGGTCTGGCGGGGCGGACGGTGAGCATCAAGGTCCGGTTCGCCGACTTCACCACGATCACCCGATCCCGCACGCTGCACGAGGCCACCGACGTGGCCGCGGTCCTCTACTCCACCGCCCGCGGGCTCTTCGAGGCGTTGGGGCTCGACCGGGCCCGGCTGCGACTGGTCGGAGTCCGGGTCGAGCAGCTCGTGCCGTCGGACGCCGCACCTCGTCAGCTCCAGCTGGGAGAGAAGTCGCACGGTCGCCGGGAGGTCGAGCAGGCGGCGGACCGCGCCGCACTCCGGTTCGGCAGCGGTGCTGTACGTCCGGGCAGCCTAGTCGGTGAGGAGCGGCGGCCCGTGG
>JBOGDX010000451.1:0-3029 GCA_050743225.1 Actinomycetes bacterium
GGCCTGTACAACGCCGTCGCGTCGCTGGCGGGCGCCGCCGGTGCGCTCGCCGCGACCCTGCCGGGACTGGTCGGCTGGTCGGATGCGTCGACGGTTCCGTTCCTGGCGCTGGTACCGGTCGGCCTGACCGGTGCCGTCCTGGGTGCGCGGCTCTCCCCCGCTGTCGAGGTAGACCTCGGCGACGGCGCTTCCGGTGCGACCGCCGCATCGCGCGGCTGGGGCCGGCTCGGCTCATCCAAGGCGCGGGTCCGCAGGCTGGCCGGCCTGTTCGCCGTCGACGCGGCCGGCGGCGGTCTGGTGACCGCCAGCTTCCTGGCCTACTACCTCACCCAGCGCTACGACGCCTCGGTGGCCGCGTTGGGCATGCTGTTCTTCGTCACCTCCCTGCTGCAGGCCGCGTCGGTGTGGGTGGCACCACGACTGGCCGACCGGGTCGGGCTGGTCGCCACGATGGTCGGCACTCACCTTCCGAGCAACGTGCTACTGGCCGCGGTGGCGTTCGCACCGACGTTCCCGGTCGCGGTCGTGCTGCTGCTGGCCCGCACCAGCCTGTCGCAGATGGACGTCCCAACCCGGCAGGCGCTGGTGATGCGGCTGGTCGAGCCGGGCCAGCGGACCGCCGCTGCGGCCGTCACCAACGCGGCCCGCTACACGGTGCGCCCGGTCGGCCCGCTGGTGGGTGGGGTGCTGCAACAGGTCGCCCTCGGCCTGCCGCTGGTGGTCGCCGGGGTGGTGAAGGGTGGCTACGACCTGCTGTTGTGGCGGTGGTTCCGCGAGGTCCCGCTCGCGGGGCGGACCCCGTCACGCTGAACATCGGTGCGCCACCGGCCTCAGTCGCCCGCGAGTACGGCAACGAGCGGGATGGGATGGGGCCCTAATCGACGGACGCCGTCCCTGGGCTCAGCACTGGGCCTACAGCTGGCGCCCGGCCGGTCCATTGCCTGCGAGCTAGCCCGCGCTCGCCGGAACCGTTTGCCCTCATATGGCGTCCAAGGACCGTGCGACAGGTGACCTGCTCCGCGTTTGTCGCCCAGCTGCTGGCCGCCGCTGTTGCGGTGACCGGTTGTGCGGTCTGGGTTGAAGCGTCTTCCGGGGCGCAACCTGCGCATATCAAGGACCCTCCTCCCTGCGCGGACGGCGCCGTTTGTGTCGATGGGTTCTTCGTGGAGGGGACGTTCCACGCCATCAGTTGCGGCGCGGTACGCCCGGAAATGGTGACGGGGGACTTGGTCGCGGTTGGTCGTCACGCCGGGCGGCCCGCGCAGGTGCGGCGTCTTGGCCATGTCGACCCGACGGTTCTGCTCGCGGTACGACTACCGGGTGGCCCTTGTGGTATCGAGGACCGTCTGCCGTTGAGTCCGTGGTCGATGCTCTTGCCCGCCGGCGCGGACCGAGACATCCAGAAGAGGGCTATCTGCCGCGTCGCCGTCGCGGAACATCTCGAGCGCAACAACTGCCCTCGCGCACAGTGACGGTGCCGAAGGTTCGCGGCCGAAGGCCATTGACTACGCGACAACCCGACCCAGGCGCCCGAGCACTTGGACTGGTGGCTGGCCTGGGCCTGCCGCAGCCGCATCCCCGCCTTCGTCACAACCTCCAAGACCGTCCGGGCCAACCGCGACCGGATCCTCGCCGCGGTCAAGCTCGGCCTGAGCAACAGCAAGCTTGAAGGCGTCCGGCGAGCACTCGACGGCAGCTCGTCGATATTCAGCTGCATCATCACGCGTTCGGCAGTGGGAGGCTGAGATTCGCGAACACGATGCCCGCTCACAAAGCGGCGGCTTCCGCGGTGACGAGCAGAACCACAATGCGGACCATGTGAACTCCTCGTTCCTGGCGGACTTCCGAGAGATCACCGGTAGGCCATATGTCCAGCAGCTCGATCCTGCCCTGCTGCCTGAGATCCTTGCTCACCGCCTTGCTCCGCGATCAGGTCGAGGAGATCCGGGGTCCGGGGTCAGTGGCCCTTTTCGGCAACCTGGTGTCGACCGTCGCGTCGACCTGGTCACTCTGGCTCCGCCAGCGGTCGACCAACGGCCTATGCCGCGCTCCGTGGACACGGTCACGTCCTGGTGCGCTGCAGGCGTGCCAGAGTCGAGCCATGAGCGCGCAACCTGCTGGACTGACCCTCACGCTGCGGTGGGCACTGGATGCGCCGCGCAACAGGGTTTTCCGCGCGCTGACCGAGCCCACAGAGCTGGCGAGGTGGTGGGGGCCGCACGGATTCACGACGCTGGTGACCAAGCTCGACCTCAGGGTGGGCGGCGGCTACCGGTTCTCGATGCAGCCACCGGATGGCGACTCGTTCCAGCTTTCCGGCGAGTTCCTCGAGATCGACCCACCGCGTCACCTCGCATACACCTTCCGCTGGGAGGAGCCAACTCCCGACGACCGCGACACGGACGTCGCTCTGTCCCTCGACACCGTGGCCAACAGCACAGCGGTGTCCCTCGTACAGGGCACGTTTGCGACCGAGGAACGACTCGCCTTGCACAGGGCTGGCTGGACGGACAGTTTCGAGAGGCTGCGCACGGCCAGCTGGCCAGGTCCGTAGGTGGCGATCAGCGCCGACCTGCCCTAGCAGGTCTGGTTCCGCACATAGCCGCGATCAGGGCGCGCGATTAGCCCCATCCACCCGGCTTGTTGCCGTACTCAGTCGTCGGACACCTCGGCCAGTCGACGGGTGAGGAACCGGCGCTCAGCCTCGTTCTCGGCCAGGTCGAGCGCCGAGCGGTAGGCATCGGCAGCCTCGGCGCCACGACCGAGCCGGCGCAGCAGGTCGGCCCGTGTGGCGGGCAGGTAACGGTAGCCGGACAGCTTCCCCGCTGAGACCAGCCCGTCCACCACCTCGAGCGCGGCGGCCGGTCCGTCGACCATCGCGAGCACGACGGCCCGGTTCAGCGCCACGACCGGGGTGGGCCAGACGCGCAGCAGCGCGTCGTACAGCTGCAGCAGCCGGCTCCAGTCGGTCACGTCGTACGACGTGGCGCGTGCGTGCTCCGCGGCGATCGCTGCCTGCAACGTGAAGC
>JBOGDX010000452.1:0-3012 GCA_050743225.1 Actinomycetes bacterium
GGGCTGTGCGGCGCCCTCCTGGCGGGTGGGCTCGACCCCTTCGACGCCGGGTCCGTCGGTGCCTGGCTGCACGGGCTCGCAGGCCGGCACGCCGCCGAGGGGGGCCGGCAGCCGTCGGCCGGAGACCTGATCGACGCGCTGCCGCACGCCCTGGCGGCGGTGCGCCATGCCTCTGGGAAACTGGGCGGGTGAGCGACCTCCCCGATAGCGGGCGCCGGCACGCGCAGGCCCGGATCGACCTCGCGGCGGTGCGGGCCAACGTCGAGGCGCTCCGCAGCCGGACACACGCGGAGGTTCTCGCCGTCGTGAAGGCCGACGGCTACGGGCATGGCCTGGTTCCGTGCGCCCGGGCCGCGGTTGCCGGCGGCGCGACCTGGCTGGGCACTGCCCTCGTCGAGGAGGCGCTCGCGCTGCGCGCAGCCGGGCTCACCGGCCCCCGGGTGCTCGCCTGGCTGCTCGGGCCCAGGGAGCGCTGGGCGGACGCGGTCCGGGCCGACGTCGACCTGTCGGTCAACGCGACGTGGGCACTCGGTGAGGTCGTCGCCGCCGCCCGCGAGGTCGGTGAGACGGCGCGGGTGCACCTGAAGGCCGACACCGGGCTCAGCCGCGGCGGGGCCGCCTCGGCCGACTGGCCCGATCTGGTGGACGCCGCCCGCAAGGCGGAGGCGGACGGTGCCGTGAAAGTCGTCGGGCTCTGGTCGCACTTCGCCTACGCGGACGCCCCGGGGCACGAGACGATCCGGCGCCAGGCCGACGAGTTCGCCCGCGCCGTCCGCTACGCGCAGGACGCGGGGCTGACGCCCGAGGTCCGCCATCTCGCCAACTCCGCCGCCACCCTCACCGCCCCGGAGCATCACTTCGACCTCGTTCGCCCCGGCCTCGCCGTGTACGGGCTCTCGCCGGTGCCCGACGTCGGCGGACCCGCCGTCTACGGGCTGCGCCCGGCGATGACGCTCACCGGCTCGCTGGTGCTCGTCAAGCGCGTCCCCGCCGGCAGCGGCGTGTCGTACGGCCACATCTACACGACGCAGCGCGAGACCACGCTCGGGCTCGTGCCGCTCGGCTATGCGGACGGCATCCCGCGGGAGGCGGGCAACGTCGGGCCGGTGCTCGCCGCCGGCCGTCGACGGACCATCGCCGGCCGCGTCTGCATGGACCAGTTCGTGCTCGACCTGGGCGACCATGCGGGCGAGGTCGGCGACGGGGTCGTCCTCTTCGGCCCGGGCGACGATGGTGAGCCGACCGCCCAGGACTGGGCGGACGCGACCGGCACCATCTCCTACGAGATCGTCTCGCGCATCGGGCCGCGCGTCCCCCGGGTCTACGTGGGGGAGGCCGGGGCGCGATGACCGGGCTGCCGGTGTGGGGCAAGCGGGCGGCGGTCCTCGCCGGGGCCGCCGGTGTGGTCGTCGCGGGAGCGGCCGTGGGCCTGGCCGCCGAGCGGTACGCCGTCGGGCGCTCGTTCCGCAAGACCGACGACCCCTGGGCCGACGAGCCGTTCGGCGAGCAGCGCGGGACCGTTGTCCCGGTCACGGCCACCGACGGTGTCGAGCTGCATGTGGAGGTGGACGGACCGGGCGCGAAGGCCCGCCGGCAGCCGCCGGTGACCGTCGTCCTCTGCCACGGCCTGGCGTTGACGATGGACAGCTGGCACCACCAGCGTCGCGACCTTGCCGACCTGGGCCGGCTGGTCCTCTGGGACCAGCGCGGGCACGGCGGGTCCGGCCGGGGAGACCCCGACGACGCAACGATCGACCAGCTCGGTCGCGACCTGCTCGCGGTCCTCGACGCCACCGCGCCGACCGGTCCGGTCGTCCTGGTCGGGCACTCCATGGGCGGCATGACCGTGATGGCGCTGGCCGACCAGCACCCGGAGCTGTTCGGGGACCGGGTCGTCGGCGTCGCCCTCATCTGCACATCGCCGGGCAGGCTCGCCGAGGTCACCTTCGGCGTGCCGGCCGCCGCCGGCCGCGTCCTGCGCCGCGCTGCGCCGCGGGCGCTGCACGCGCTCAACCGGCGCCCCGCGCTGGTGGCCCGCGGCCGGCACCTGGGGCACGACATCGAGTTCGTGCTGACCAAGCGGTACTCGTTCGCGACGGACGTGCCGCCGTCCCTCGTGCAGTTCGTCCAGCGGATGCACGACCAGACGCCCCTGGACGTGCTCGCCGAGCTGTTCCCCGCGTTCGACGCGCACGACAAGCTCGAGGCGTTACGAGTTCTGAACGGGGTCGAGACCCTGGTCATGGGTGGGGAGCGGGACCTGATGACGCCCGCCGACCACAGCCGCGAGATGGCGGAGCACCTGCCCGGGGCCGTGCTGGTGATCCTCCCGGAGGCGGGACACCTGCTGATGCTGGAGCACCACGACGTCGTGACCGACCACCTGCGCGACCTCGTCGAGCGGGCGGTGCGAGCCCGCCCGCAGAGCTCGGCGGGATGATCGCGGCGCCGATGTGACCGCCGAGATGACCACGGATCCGTCCGCGGTGGCCGCAGCGTGCGCGTCCTGGCTGGAGCTGGTGGACGCGGTACGCGGCTGCGTCGCCTGTCCCGAGCTCGCCGAGGGCCGCACCCAGGTTGTCCCCGGCGTACGGCCGCCTCAGGCTGATCTGCTGCTCGTCGGCGAGGCGCCGGGGGCGCAGGAGGACGCCTCGGGAGTGCCGTTCGTGGGCCGCTCCGGCCAGCTCCTCGACTCCCTGCTGGCCGAGGCGCGCGTGTCCCGGGATCGGGTCGCGCTGGCCAATGTCCTCAAGTGCCGCCCGCCGGCCAACCGCAAGCCCCGCCGGGCCGAGGTCGAGCGCTGCCGGCCCTGGCTCGTGCGGCAGGTCGACCTGGTGGACCCCGCGGTGGTGGTGGCGCTCGGCGGCACGGCAGCCGAGTGGTTCCTGGGCGCCGGGGCGCGGATCAGCGCGCTGCGCGAGGCAGCCCAGACGTACGACGGGCGGCCGCTCGTGGTGACCTACCATCCCTCCGCGGCGATCCGGTTCGGGCCGAACGGCGCGCCCCTCGCGG
>JBOGDX010000453.1:0-3011 GCA_050743225.1 Actinomycetes bacterium
CCCCCTCGCCGCGCGGGACCGCCGGCCACAACCCCACGGGCGGCAGCACCAGCCGCGACGAAACCTGAGGAGACGGCCATGACCTCCATCCACGAGCAGCTCGTCCGGGAACACCTCGGACAGCTCATCCGCGATGCCCGCCGTGCTGACCGCGCCAAGCTCGCGCATCGAGCCAGCCGCCGCCACCGCTGACCACCCAGCCCGCAACGGGAACCCGGCCACTTCGCCGGTGCGACCTCCCCGCCCAGCGACAAGCGTGAGGACGACAGCCCGACAGCCCGACCGCCCGACCAGCCCGAACAGCCGCAGGAGCTCACGATGACGACCACCCCGACAGCCGACCCGGCCGCAACCGCCGACGCGGCAGAGGCGACCGAATCGTGCACCCTGGACATCGGCGGCATGACCTGCGCGTCCTGCGTCCGGCGGGTCGAGAAGGTCCTCGTGAAGCTCGACGGGGTCGAGCTGGCCGAGGTCAACCTCGCCACCGAGGCCGCCTCCGTCGTGTACGACCCGAACCGCGTCGGCCCGGAGCAGATGGCCGCCGCCATCTCCACCGCCGGCTACACCGGGCAGCTGCGACCCGACCCAAGGGGCATCGCCTCGGGCGCCACGGGTCCAGGCGGTGCGGCTGGCACGCCTGCCGCGCCCGACAACCGGCGCGAGGAGCACGACCGGGCCCGCGACGCCGAGCTCGCCGGGCTCAAGCGCAAGTGGCAGGTCACGCTCACGACCGGGCTGAGCCTGATGGCGCTGATGTACGTGCCGCTACCCATCGACACCATGGACTGGCTGATGCCGGTCATCCTCGTCGTCACCACCGTCGTCCAGTTCTGGGCCGGCAAGGAGTTCTACGCCCAGGCGTGGGCAGCCGCCCGGCACGGCGCGACAAATATGAACACCCTGGTCGCGCTCGGCACCCTCGTCGCGTACGGCTACAGCGCGTTCGCCACGCTGTGGCCCGCCCAGGCGCAGTCGTGGGGCCTGCCGCTGCACGTGTACTTCGAGACGTCGCTGGTCATCCTCGCGCTGGTCACGATGGGCCGCTGGATGGAAGGCAAGGCGAAGAAGCAGACCGCCGCCGCCATCAAGGCCCTCGTCGGCCTCACGCCGAAGACCGCACGGGTGCTGCGCGACGGCACCGAGGTCGACATCCCGGTCGAGGACGTCGTGGTCGGCGACCTGGTCCGGGTGCGGCCCGGTGAGAAGGTCCCCGTCGACGGGGTCGTCGAGGACGGCACGTCCAGCGTCGACGAGAGCATGCTGACCGGGGAGAGCATGCCGGTCGAGAAGGCGGCCGGCGACGTCGTCATCGGCGCCACCCTCAACCGCACCGGCAGCCTCGTCATCCGGACCCGCGCCGTCGGCCAGGACACCACGCTGGCCCAGATCGTGCGCCTCGTCGAGGACGCCCAGGGCTCGAAGGCGCCGATGCAGCGCCTCGCCGACCAGGTGTCGTCCTGGTTCATCCCCGTGGTCCTGGCGCTCGCGGCGCTGACGTTCGCCGGCTGGGCGGTGTTCGGCCCGGACGACGGCCGCTGGACGCTGGCCATCGGCACCACCATCGCCGTCATCATCATCGCCTGCCCGTGCGCCCTCGGGCTGGCCACACCGACCGCCATCATGGTCGGCACCGGTAAGGCCGCCGAGCTCGGCATCCTCATCGGCTCCGGCGAAGCCCTCGAGCAGGCCCGCCGGCTGACCGCGGTCGTGCTCGACAAGACCGGCACCCTGACCCGCGGCAAGCCGAGTCTTACCGGCACCACGGTGCTCGGTGATTGGACCGAGCACGGGCTGCTCAGCCTGGTCGCTGCCGCGGAGCTCGGCAGCGAGCACCCGCTCGGCGAGGCCGTCGTGGCCGCTGCCCGCGACCGCGGCCTGCCGCTGCCGCCGGTGACCGAGTTCGAGGCCGTCCCCGGTCGCGGCATCGACGCGACCGTCGACGGCCGCCGGCTGCTGGCCGGCAACGCCCGACTGATGACCACGCACCGTATCGACACCACCGCCCTCGACGCAGCCGCCGCCGTGGCCGCCGGGGACGGCGCGACGCCGCTGTTCGTGGCGGTCGACGGGTCAGCGGCCGGGCTGTTCCTGGTCGCCGACCCGCTCAAGCCCGAGTCCGCCGAGGCGGTCGCCCAGCTGAAGGCCCTCGGGTTGGAGGTGTGGATGCTGACCGGGGACAACGCCGCCACCGCGGCCGCGGTTGCCAGCCAGGTCGGCATCGAGCACGTGCTCGCCGAGGTGCTGCCGTCGGAGAAGGCCGACCACGTCGTCGCGCTGCAGCAGCAGGGTCACGTCGTCGCGATGGCCGGTGACGGCATCAACGACAGCCCGGCGCTCGCCCAGGCGGACCTCGGCATCGCCCTGGGGACCGGCGCCGACGTCGCGGTCGCCGCGTCCGACATCACTCTGGTCGGCGGCGACCTGCGCGGCATCGTGTCCGCCATCGCCCTGTCCCGGCGCACCGTCACCACCATCAAGCAAGGCCTCGGCTGGGCGTTCATCTACAACCTGGCGCTCATCCCGGTCGCCGCCGGCGCCCTGTACTGGTGGAACGGGATCCTGCTCGACCCGGTCCTCGCGTCGGCCGCGATGGCGATGAGCTCGGTCAGCGTCGTCACGAACGCGCTCCGGCTCCGCAGCTACCGCCGCCCCGCCACCGTCGCGGAGATTCTCCGGCCGCCGCTGCGGACCCGCGTCACCCAGTGGGCCTACCTCGGCGGCATCGCGGTCGCCGCCGTCACCCTCGGAGTCGCCTTCACCGTCGCCAGCCGCTCCGACGCGGCCAGCCACGGCATGAACGGGCAGCTCGCCTGGCTGCAAGGCACCGGCATGACGATGCGCCCGTCGATGAGCGTGATGATGACCACCGACGTGCCGCCCGTCGACGCCCACCAGGCCGGCGTCACCGTCGACTACCGGCTCACTGCTGACGTGCGTCCGGGAGAGCGGACGCGCATCGTCGTCACCCTGCGCGACGCCGACACCGGGAAGCCGGTCACCGACCTGAC
>JBOGDX010000454.1:0-3008 GCA_050743225.1 Actinomycetes bacterium
GTGCACGGGCTCGAACATGCTCGGGGCCGTGCGGTCGGGGTTGACGTTGCCGCTCGCCGCGAGGCCGATGCCACCGGTGATCGCGGCCGCCAGGTCGGTGATGATGTCGCCGAAGAGGTTGTCGGTCACGATCACGTCGAACCGCGCCGGGTCGGTGGTCAGGAAGATCGTGGCGGCGTCGACGTGCAGGTAGTCGACCGTCACGTCCGGGAACTCCAGCCCCACCTCCGCCACCAGCCGCGACCACACCGCTCCGGCATGGACCAGCACGTTGGTCTTGTGGACGAGGGTCAGTTTCTTGCGGGGCCGGCGCGCAGCGCCGGCGAAGGCGTCGCGCACGACCCGCTCGACGCCGTACGCCGTGTTGACGCTCACCTCGGTGGCGATCTCGTGCACCGTGCCCGGCCGGACCACGCCGCCGTTGCCGACGTACGGGCCCTCGGTGCCCTCGCGCACGACCACGAGGTCGATGTCGACGTCGCCGAGGGGGGACGGCACACCCGGGTACAGCCGCGCCGGCCGCAGGTTGACGTGGTGGTCGAGCGCGAACCGCAGCCGCAGCAGCAGACCGCGCTCGAGGACACCGCTGGGCACCGACGGGTCGCCCACTGCGCCGAGCAGGATCGCGTCGTGGCCGCGCAGCTCGTCCAGCACGGCGTCCGGCAGCGTCTCGCCGGTCGCGTGCCAGCGGCGGGCGCCGAGGTCGTACGCGCTCGTCTCGAGCTTGACGCCCTCGCTGGCGAGGACGGCCTCGAGCACGCGCAGCCCCTCGGCCACGACCTCGGGGCCGATCCCGTCACCCGGGACGACCGCGAGCCGGATCGCCGAGGGGCTGTCCGCGTCGTCGGGCACTGGTTGCTCAGTGCCCCGTCTCGCCGCCGTTGTCGCGGCGGTCCATGGCCTCCTGAACGGCCTGCTGCACGGCCTGGACGGCGGCTGCGCGAGCTCGGCGCTCGCTTGCGGTCATGGTGTGGGCGGTTCTCATGTCGGGTCCCAACGGTCGCATCGAGGCGGGCCAGCGCCGGTCTCCGCGACGGGGAGCCAGCCCTGGACTATCGGGCCCCGCCGCGGCAGCGAAGTACGAGCTCGAAGCGCCGCATGATCCCCCGACCGTACGTCCGGCCGGCCGGACCTGTCTCGCCAGTTGTCACCCGGTCTCGCATCCTGGACCCCCAACACCAGACCCGCGGTGATCATGCAGTTTGGGGGATCTTCCGCATCGCCCGTGGTCAGCGGCCCCATGGATCGTAGTCGATCATGCACGTTTGGGGATCTTGCGGGGGGGCCACACGTCTGGCTGTGACCGCCCCAGGATGGCCAGCGATCTGGGCTTGCTCACCAAGATCCCCACAGCTGCATGATCACCGGGCGGGACCGGGCCGGGTGACCTGCACAGATCTGCAAGATCCCCAAAGGTGCATGATCAGCGCCGAGAGGAGCATGGGCTACTCGGTCAGGTCGATCTGGCGCGCGGCCTCGGCGCCGATCTCGGTGACGATCTCGTCGAGCACTGCGGTCGGGATCGCGCCGTCGACGGTCATGACCACCAGCGCGTGCCCGCCCTTGCGGTCGCGGCTGACCTGCATCCCGGCGATGTTCACCCTTGCCTCGCCCAGGATGCGACCGACGGTGCCGACGATGCCCGGACGGTCCTCGTAACGGAAGACCGCCATGTGGTCGGACATGGTCACCTCGATGTCGAAGCCGTCGACCTCGACCAGCTTCTCGACCTGCCGCGGCCCGGTGAGCGTCCCCGACACCGAGACCTGAACGCCGTCCGCGAGCGTCCCGCGCAGCGTCAACAGGTTGCGATAGTCGGGCGAGTCCGCGTCCGTCGTCAGCCGGACGCCGACACCCCGCTCCGACGCCAGTAGGGGCGCGTTGACATACGAGACCGGGTCCTCGACGACGTCGACGAACATGCCCTTGAGAGCCGCGAGCTCGAGCACGCGTACGTCGTGCTGGGTGATCTCTCCGCGGACCTCGATGTCGAGCTGGCTCGGCACGGTGCCGGAGAGGGCGGTGAAGAAGCGGCCGAGCTTCTCCGCCAGCGGGATGCCGGGGCGGACGTCCTCGGCGATGACACCGCCCTGGACGTTCACGGCGTCGGGGACCAGCTCGCCGGCCAGGGCGAGTCGGACGGACCGGGCGACCGACACCCCTGCCTTCTCCTGCGCCTCGTCGGTGCTCGCGCCCAGGTGCGGCGTGGCCACGACCTGCTCGAACTGGAACAGCGGGGAGTCTGTGCACGGCTCCGTCGCGTAGACGTCCAGCCCCGCGGCCGCGACGCGCCCCTCCTTGATGGCCGCGGCCAGGGCGTCCTCGTCGACGATGCCGCCTCGTGCGGCGTTGACGAGGATCGCGGTCGGCTTGACCGTGGCCAGCTGCTCCTCGCCGATGATGCCCACGGTCTCGACCGTCTTGGGCAGGTGGACGGAGATGACGTCGCTGGTGCGCAGCAGCTCGTCGAGCCCCACGAGGCGCACGCCCATCTGGGCAGCCCGCCCCGCGGCGACGAAGGGGTCGTAGGCGATGACGTGCATGCCGAACGCCGACAGCCGCTGCGCGACCAGCGCGCCGATTCGCCCGAGCCCGACGACCCCGGCGGTCTTCTCGTGGAGCTCGACGCCCGTGTACTTGCTGCGCTTCCACTCACCGCTCTTCAGTGACGAGCTGGCCGGTGCGATGTTGCGCGCAGCCGCGAGCAGCAGACCGACGGCCATCTCCGCTGCGCTGACGATGTTCGACTGCGGGGCGTTCACGACCATCACGCCGGCCTGGGTCGCCGCCTTCACGTCGACGTTGTCCAGCCCGACACCGGCACGGGCGACGACCTTGAGCCGCCGGGCAGCCGCGAGGACCTCCGCGTCGACGTGGGTGGCGCTTCGAACGAGCAGCGCCTCGGCGTCGGTGACGGCGCGGAGCAAGTCATCACGGTCCGTCCCGTCGCAGTAGCGCACCTCGAAGTCCGGGCCGAGGGCCTCGATCGTGGCGGGCGAGAGCTCCTC
>JBOGDX010000455.1:0-3002 GCA_050743225.1 Actinomycetes bacterium
GTGCTGGGCCGGCGCCGGGTGAGCGGTCGGGCCCCGTTCCTGCTGGCCGTGGCGACCGCGGCGGTATCGGTCACGCTGTTCGTCGCCCGAGGCGCCGAGCTGAACTGATCGGGCGTGGAACGCACTGGACGCCGGGTCCCGTCGCTACTGTGTCCGCCGTGAAACCCTCCCGCGACGCCGGTCGCGTCGCCTGCTTCGTCGCCGCAACCGTCGCCCTTGCGGCGTCCGGCGGCTGCTCGGCGGGTTTCGACGCGACCTCCGCAAAGCCGTACGCCCCGTCCGACGGCGTGCTCGCCAACTCCGGCGACATCCGCGTGCTCAACGCCCTGGTCGTGGGGGATGACATCGAGCGCGCGGGAGTCGTCAGCATGACCGTGGCCAACCGTGGCGCGCGGGACGACCGGCTCACCGAGATCACCAGCCCGGACGCCACGGTGGAGCTGACCGCGCCCGTCGATCTCCCCCCAGGAGGCGCGGTCGCTTTCGGCTCGGTCGCCGGCCCGAGCGCCGACATCACCGGCCTGAGCAAGCTCGGTGGCGAGACCGTGACGCTGAAGCTCACCTTCGCGCGGGCGGAGCCCGTCACGCTGCGCACGGTCGTGGTGCCTGCGGAGGGTGACTACGCCGACCTCACCCCGGCGCCGTCGGCAACGCCGACGCTCTGACTGCCGACCCCTGTCACGGACGTACGACGGGGCAAGGCCGCCGTCATGTCTCGAACTTGTAGCCCAGCCCACGCACCGTGACGATGTGCCGCGGGGCCCCTGGGTCCGGCTCGACCTTCGCGCGCAGCCGCTTCACGTGCACGTCGAGCGTCTTCGTGTCGCCGACGTAGTCCGACCCCCACACCCGGTCGATCAGCTGCCCGCGGGTCAGCACCCGGCCCGCGTTGCGGAGCAGCATCTCGAGCAGCTCGAACTCCTTCAGCGGCAGGGACACCTGCTCCCCCGCGATGCTCACCACGTGCCGGTCGACGTCCATCCGCACCGGCCCCGCCTCGACCGTCGCGGGCACGAGCTCGTCTGGCTCGCCGTGCCGGCGGAGCACCGCGCGGATGCGGGCGACGAGCTCGCGGGCGGAGTACGGCTTCGTGACGTAGTCGTCGGCGCCCAGCTCGAGGCCGACCACCTTGTCGACCTCGGTGTCCTTCGCGGTGAGCATGATGACCGGCACGGACGACCGGGCGCGCAGCGCCCGGCACACCTCGGTCCCCGACAGCCCGGGAAGCATCAGGTCCAGCAGGACGAGGTCGGCGCCGTGCCGGTCGAACGCCTCCAGGGCTGCCGGCCCGTTGTCGGCGAGCTGCACCTCGAAGCCCTCCTTGCGCAGCATGTAGGACAGGGCGTCGCGGAAGGACTCCTCGTCCTCGACCACCAAGATCCTGGTCACTCGCTCTCCTCGGACGTGGGGGCGGCGGGCAGCCGCAGGGTGAAGGTGGAGCCGGTTCCTTCCGCGCTCCAGACGGTTGCCTCGCCGCCGTGGCCGGCGGCGACGTGCTTGACGATCGACAGGCCGAGCCCGGTGCCGCCGGTGTCGCGGGACCGGGCCGCGTCGACCCGGTAGAAGCGCTCGAAGATCCGGTCCCGCTCCGGCTCCGCGATGCCCGGGCCCTCGTCGGTGACGCTGACCTCTGCCATCGCGGTCGGGCCACTGCCGGCGAGCCGACCGGCCACCACGACCCGGGTGCCCTCCGGTCCGTACCGGACGGCGTTGTCGACGAGGTTGCCCAGGGCGGTCGCGAGCTGGCGTGAGTCGCCCATCACCTTCAGGCCACGGCTGCCGCCGCACACCAGCGTGATCCGCCGCGCCTCCGCGGTCAGCCGGCTGCGGTCGACGGCCTCGGCGATGACGTCGTCCACCGAGACCAGTGCCGGCGAGTCGAGGGGGTCGTGGCCCTGCAGCCGGGACAGCTCGATGACGTCCTGCACGAGCCGGGCCAGCCGGTCGGTCTCGTGCTGCATCCGGTCCGCGAACCGGCGTACCGCCTCGGGGTCGTCGGCGGCGTCGAGCAGGGCTTCCGCGAGCAGGGCCATGGCGCCGACCGGTGTCTTGAGCTCGTGACTGACGTTGGCCACGAAGTCACGGCGCACCGCGTCGACGCGCCGGCGCTCCGTGTGGTCGTCGACGAGGAGCAGGACGAGGGACGAGCTCAGCGGTGCGACGCGGGTCAGCACGGCCAGCTTGGCGCTGCCGAGCGGACCGCGCGGCAGCTCGAGCTCGGCCTCCCGGATCTCGCCGTCGCGCCGGACCCGGCGAACCAGGTCCAGCAGGTCCGGTGACAGCAGCGTCTCGCCCCGGACCATGCCGAAGGAGTAGGCGGAGGGACTCGCCCGCACGACCCGGTCCTCCGCGTCGAGCACGACGGCGGACGAGCGCAGCAGGGCAAGCACGTCGGCGACACCGGCCGGCAGCGCCGGGGCGGCCCGCTCGACCCCGGAGAGGTCGTGCTGCTCCCGCTCCGACGCGCGGAACGCGAGAACCGCGGCGCCACCGATGAGGATGCCGACGACACCTGCGAGCCCCGCCAGCAGCGCGTCCACGGCTGTCATCGTAGGTGGCCGCCGCGTGAACGGATCACCGCGAAGGAGCCGCCGAGTGCGCGGTTACGGCAACGTTCACCTCCGGTCCAGCGCCCGTTCACGGCACAATGCCACTGTGCTGCCCGGCTGCGCCCGGACCCGCCAGGTGGAGCTGCCGACGGCCGAAGGGTGATCCATGCGCGACGCGTACCACGAGGAGCTCGAGGCCCTCACCGGGCAGCTGGTCGAGATGACGAGGCTGGTCGGCTCCGCGATCAGCAGGGCCTCGACCGCCCTGCTCGACGCGGACCTGACGCTGGCGGAGAGCGTCATCGTCGCCGACGACGCCGTCGACGCGCTGCGCGACGACCTGGACCGGCGCGCTCTCGACCTGCTGGCCCGCCAGCAGCCGGTGGCCAGCGACCTGCGCGTCATCGTCACCACGCTGAAGATGAGCGCCGATCTCGAGCGGATGGGCGACCT
>JBOGDX010000456.1:0-3000 GCA_050743225.1 Actinomycetes bacterium
GTCGGCGGCCACCACGTGGGCGCCGGCGGCGGCGAACGGAAGCGACGACGAGCCGGTCCCGGCGGCCAGGTCGAGCACTCGCTGACCAGGTCGAGCATCGACGGCCCGGGCGACCGCGCGGCGCCAGAGCCGGGTCTGGCCCAGGGAGAGGACGTCGTTGGTCAGGTCATAGCGCTCGGCAACGCCGTCGAACATCGCGGCGACTTCGCGCGGCGCCTTCCCCAGGTCGGCTCGGGTGCCCGTCACGGACCGCAGTCTCGCAGGCCTGGTGCGGCCACCGGTCGTCGCTGCTCATGACCATCTCGTTGAACAGGGGCCTATCCGGGTAGAGGTCGGGCATGCCCGATGCCCCCGCTGCCGGTGCTTGGTCGCTCGACATCACTGCGGCCGGCGCGCACGTCTACGACGTCCGGATCACCCACCCGTCGCGAGCCCGGACGACGCACTGCGTCACCGTGCCGGAGTCGCTGATGGCCGAGCTCGGACTGTCTGCCGCGCAGGAGCCGCTGCTCGTGCGCGCGTCGCTCGCGTACCTGCTGGAGCACTCACCGGCCGCCCTGCCCGACCGGTTCGACCTCGACGAGGTGGGCAAGGCGATCCCGGACTACCGCGACGACGTGGTGGCCCGGCTCTGAGCCGGTGATCCGCCCCGACGTACGCTCCTGCGCCATGAAGACCGTGCCCCGCGACGCGCGGCGGGCTGCGGAGCAGCCACGACTGGTTCGGTCACAGCCGGTGGACCTCGTCGGCACCCTCTTGCATCGCCTCCCCCGGGCGGCCGACGCCCTGGCCTGGGTGTCGGACGGCTCGGGCCTGGTCGGCTGGGGCCAGGCAGCCCGGATCGAGGTACGCGGCCCGGACCGCTTCGCGATCGCGCACGACTGGTGGCGCGCCACCGTGAGCGCCTGCACCGTCGATGACTCGGTGGCCGTCCGGGGGTCGGGACCCGTGGCGTTCGGCTCCTTCTCCTTCACCCCCGACGAGACGTCGGTGCTCGTGGTCCCCGAGGTGATCCTGGGCCGCATGGGCGGAGTCACCTGGCTGACGACGGTCGGCGATCCGCCGCGCCTGGCGTCACCGGACCCGGTCCGCAGACCGGGTGGGTTGCGCTACGCCCACGGCGAGCTGCCCGTCACCGACTTCCGCGCCGCCGTCGAGCACGCGGTCGCGCGCATCCGTGCGGGCGAGCTCGAGAAGGTGGTGCTCGCCCATGACCTGCTCGCGCTGGCCGACGATGACATCGACGTGCGCTTCGTGCTGGCCGGGCTGGCCGCCGCGAACCCCGGCTGCTGGACGTACGCCGTCGAGGGTCTGGTCGGCGCCACACCCGAGCTGCTCGTCAGCCGGGACGGTGACCGGGTCGTCTCGCGGGTGCTGGCGGGGACGACGGCGCGCGGCGGTGACGAGTTGGAGGACCACGAGCGCGTGGCCGCCCTACTGCGCTCGGTGAAGGACCGCGAGGAGCACCGGTACGCCGTCGAGTCGCTGGTCGACGCCCTCGCGCCACACGTGAGCGACCTCGCCGGCCCGGTCGAGCCGCACGCGCTCGAGCTGTCCAACGTCACGCACCTGGCGACGGACATCTCAGCGCGGCTGCACGATCGGTCGGAGGTGCTCGACCTGGTCGCGACGCTGCACCCGACCGCGGCGGTCGGCGGGACACCGACTCCGGCAGCGCTGGAGGTCCTGGGCGAGCTGGAACACATGTCGCGCGGTCGCTACGCCGGGCCGGTCGGCTGGGTGGACGCGCGCGGCGACGGCGAGTGGGGCATCGCGCTGCGTTGCGCTCAGCTCTCCGGGCGGACGGCTCGGCTCTTCGCCGGGTGCGGCATCGTCGCCGCGTCCGAGCCGGACGCCGAGGTGCTCGAGGCCCAGGCCAAGTTCGTGCCGGTGCGCGACGCGCTGGAAGGCAGCGGTCCCGGCTGACGGTCGTCAGTGCATCGCGTTGACGATGGCGTACATGAGGTTGGAGCGCCCCTGGTGGATGACCAGGCGAGCTGAGTCGTCCTGCGGAGTCATCCTCAGCCGCTCGTACGCCTCAACCAGGTCGGCACGGGCCGCGCGCACGGCGGGCGTGTAGTACTCCGGAGCGGTCAGCGCGAAGCTCCGCGAGGCGAAGACACCTGTCTCGACGAAGTGAGCGGCGGCCTGCCGAAGTGTGAGGCCGTGGTTGACCGAGCTCGGACGGTCCGGCTGGTCGCGTGTCGTGCCGTCGTCTTCCCAGTGACACACCACGCAGATGTGGTGACCGCCCCGCTCGGTCTGGGTGGGATACCCGCAGGCCATGCACGGCAGCTCGTCGATCGCGCCATCAGCTTGCAGCCGCTGGTACTCGGCGACCCGGGCGCCGGTCCTCGCCCACGAGTCGCCCTCCAGCTGCGTCACGCCCGGACCCTACGGCTGTCCGGGCGAGTACGGTGGCCGGTTGTCGATGCCGCGGACATCGGGAGGAAGCCGTGATCGCACGCGTCTGGAGAGGCTGGGTAGCCACCGAGCGCGCCGCGGACTACGTGGCATACATCGAGCGGACCGGAATCCAGGAGTACAAGGCGACACCGGGCAACCTGGGTGCACAGATGCTCACCCGCGACCTCGGCGCCGGTCGCACCGAGGTGCTGACACTGAGCTGGTGGCGCACGCTGGACGACATCCACGGCTTCGCGGGTGAGGACATCGAGGTCGCCAAGTTCTACCCGGAAGACGATGACTTCCTGATCGATCGCGAGACCGCTGTCAGCCACTTCGACGTGCCCGTCAGCTGACGACTGGTCCAGACCTGTCATCCGGGGCACAGGTCTGTCAGGCGAGGTCGGCCGCGGATCCCCGGCCCGCCTCGGCCGCACGGCGCAGGAACTCGACGATCGTGTGCAGCTGCTCCTCGGTGTAGTCGGCCAGGACGCCGTCCAGCGCGGTGTTCATCCCGTCGTACAGCCGGACCACTTCGCGCTGGCGATCCGGAACGCTGCGGACGACCACCGCTCGACGGTCGGTCTGGACCCG
>JBOGDX010000457.1:0-2996 GCA_050743225.1 Actinomycetes bacterium
GGGGACCCGGGTGACCGCGGCCCTGGTGCAGGGCGGGGTGCCCGGCGTCGGCCTGGACTTCGCGGGGGAGCGGGAGCAGGTGCTGCGAAACCACGTCGACGCCACCCATCGGCTCGCTGCCGATGTACGGTCCGGTGCGGTGACCGCCCCGGACGTGGTGATCTGGCCGGAGAACTCGTCCGACATCGACCCTTTCACCGATCCGGAGGCCGGCCGGCTGATCGACGACGCGGTCCGCGACGTCGGGGTCCCCGTGCTGGTGGGTGCCGTCCTGGACGGCCCTGGCCGCGAGCACGTGAGCAACAGCGGGATCGTGTGGGACCCGCGGGACGGGCCCGGTGACCGGTACGTGAAGCGGCACCCCGTCCCGTTCGGGGAGTACATCCCGTTCCGCGACCATCTCGAGGGGGTCGTCGAGCGGCTGGAGCAGATCCCGCGCGACTTCTACGCGGCCGACGAACCGGGGAACCTCACGGTCGGCCCCGCCGAGGTCGGCGTCGTGATCTGTTTCGAGGTGGCCTACGACGACCTGGTGCGGGACGTGGTCACCGGGGGTGCCGACGTCCTCGTGGTGCAGACCAACAACGCGACGTACAACGGGACCGGTCAACCGCCGCAGCAGATGGCCCTGTCCCGGTTGCGGGCCGTGGAGCACGGCCGGGCGGTGCTGGTCGCCGCGACCAGCGGCATCAGTGCGGTCGTGGAGGCCGACGGGGACGTGGTGGCCCGGGCTCCGGAGCGTACGGCCCGGACGCTGGTCGCCGACATCACGCTGCACGAGGGGCGCACGCTCGCCACCCGCGTCGGGGGGTGGCCCGAGTGGCTGCTGACCGCGGCGGGACTGGTCGCGGCAGTCGCCGGCTGGCGACGGCGCCAGTGGGTGGAGGACCGGTGACGAGCGCCGGACGCGGACTGGCCAGCGGGGCAGGGGTGCTCGTCATCGTGCCGACCTACGACGAGCGGCCGAACGTCGAGCGGACGGTGACCCGGGTGCGTGCGGCGGTGCCGGCCGCGGACATCCTCGTCGTGGACGACGCGAGCCCGGACGGGACGGGCGAGGTCGCCGACCGGATCGCCGCCGCGGACGAGCAGGTGAACGTCCTGCACCGGGTGGGGAAGCAGGGCCTGGGTGCGGCCTACCTGGCGGGTTTCGGGTGGGGTCTCAGCCGCGACTACGAGGTCCTGGTCGAGATGGACGCCGACGGCTCGCACCAGCCCGAGCAGCTGCCCTCGCTGCTGGCCGCCGTCGAGGAGGGGGCGGACGTCGTCCTCGGTTCGCGGTGGGTGGCGGGCGGCTCGGTGGTGAACTGGCCCCGCCGCCGCGAGCTGCTGTCGCGCGGCGGCAACACCTACGTGCGGCTGGTCCTGGGGCTGGGCCTGCGAGACGCAACCGGCGGCTTCCGGGCCTACCGCCGCGCGACCCTGGAGAAGCTCGACCTGAACGGCGTCGCCAGCCACGGGTACTGCTTCCAGGTGGACCTGGCTCGCCGCGCGGTAGGCGCGGGATGCACAGTGGTGGAGGTGCCGATCGAGTTCGTCGAGCGCGAGCACGGGGTGTCGAAGATGAGCGGCGCGATCGTGCGCGAGGCCCTGTGGCGGGTCACGATGTGGGGCCTGCGGCGCCAGATCGGCCCCCGCCGCGCGTCGATGTAGGAGGTAGGTGCGGTGCTCGGTCTGGTGCTGGTCGTGCTGTTCCTGGTCATGCCGGTCCTGGAGATCTACGTGATCATCCAGGTCGGACAGGAGATCGGTGCGCTTCCGACCGTGGTGCTGCTGGTGCTGGAGAGTCTCCTGGGTGCCTGGCTGGTCAAGCGGGAGGGCCGGCGTGCCTGGGCCGCCCTCCGGACGGCCACGGGAACGGGCCGGCTGCCCAGCGGCGAGCTGGCGGACGCCGCCCTGGTTCTGGTCGGCGGGACCCTGCTGCTCACGCCGGGGTTCATCACCGACGTGTTCGGCTTCATCCTGATCCTGCCGTTGACCCGGCCGCTGGCCCGGCGCGCTCTCGGCTGGCTGGTCGCCCGGCGGGCGGCAACGGTCGCGGTGCGGCACTTCCACGTCGGGCCGGGAGGCGGACCGGGGCAGTGGCGCCCGCGCCAAGGCCGGCTCCAGGGCCCAGACATCGTCCGGGGAGAAATCGTCGACGACGATCCTCCGCCGCCGGCCTGAAAGCCCTGCCCCGCGCTCCGCGGGAGCGGGTCAGCGGGTCAGGCGCTCTTGCGCTGGCGGCTGGGCTTGCTCGCGGGAGTCGCCCGGAGCAGCTCCAGTCGCTCGGCGAGCAGGACCTCCAGCTCCTTGACGCTGCGCCGCTCGAGGAGCATGTCCCAGTGCGTGCGCGGGGGCTTGCCCGACTTGGGCTCCGGGCGGGTGCCGTCGACGCGGAGCGCCTCGGCCCCGCACACGCTGCACTCCCACACCTCGGGCACGTCGGCCTCGAGGGAGAACGGGATGGTGAAGCGGTGGTCCCTGGGACAGTCGTAGGTCACGCTCTGCCGGGGCGCCATCTCGACCCCGAGGTCGGACTCGTAGCTCTGGGCGCCCAGACGCGAGCCGCGGAGTGCTCGCTCGGCCATATCTGTTCCTCCTGGAGTGATCCCCGTCACAACGGGCGGTACCGCCCGGCGTCATCACTGGTTCTGCGGGCTGGCTTCGTACACCGGTTCGAACGCTCCGATCGCGGTCAGGATTCCCGGTCCCGGGAATGCCAACCCGACCGCTGCCAGACTGTGACCTGAGACTCAGGCGGGCCAGCTGCCGCGCGCGAGCAGCACGTCGCGCAGGGTCTCGATGCGGTCGGTCATGATCCCGTCGACCCCGAGGTCGAGCAGCCGGTGCATGTCCGCGGCGTCGTCCACCGTCCAGGCGTGGACCCGCTGGCCCCGTTCGTGGGCGAGACGGACCAGCCCGGCGGTCACGACGCGCAGGCGGCCCACCCGGTCGGGCACCTGCGCGCAGGGCACCCCGCGCGGCGCCAGGGCGGCAAGCCCACGGTGGGTTGC
>JBOGDX010000458.1:0-2991 GCA_050743225.1 Actinomycetes bacterium
GGTCGAGCGCCAACCGGTCGAGCATGGCCGCCACGTCGTCCGCTACGTGGTCGAGAGACGGCTCGTCGACGCCCAGCCCGGAGCCGCCGAACCCACGCTGGTCCGGCGTGATGACCCGGCAGCTGGCGCCGAACGCCTCGCGCTGGGCCGACCACATCTCCGAGGAGAGCGGGAACGCGTGCAGCAGGACGACCGGCATCCCCGCGCCGGCCTGGGTGACATGCAGTTCGACGGTGGTCATCCCGGCTCCTCCAGACGTGTCGGAAGCGGATAGGCGTCCGGCGCCACCAGCCGAACGACCTCGTCCAGCACCCGGCGCACCGACGGCTCCCCCACCCAGAGGTGCCTGGCCCCTTCGACGCCGATCACCACGGCCTGCGGGATCCTGGCGAACCGCTCGCGCGCCTCCGGGGGCCGCAGGTAGTCGTCGAGCTCGGGCACGAGCGCGAGCACGGGCTTGCCCGACGCCGCCCACGCGTCGAGGTGGGCGTCGGTCGAGTAGCGCAGCGGCGGCGACAGCAGGATCGTCCCGGTGACCGACGGGTCGAGCCCGTGCATGAGGGCCAGGTCGGTGCCGAACGACCAGCCGAGCAGCCAGCGGTTCGGCAGGGACGGCGACTGGTGGAACTCGGCGAGCTCGATCGCCGCCGCCACGTCGTACCGCTCCCCGACCGCGTCGTCGAACGCGCCGTCGCTCGTCCCGGCCGGCGACGACGTCCCACGGGTGTTGAACCGCAGCACCGCCACACCGGCCAGCGCGGGCAGCCGGTAGGAGGCCTTGCGGATGACGTGGCTGTCCATGAACCCACCGTGGGTCGGCAGCGGGTGCAGCGTGACCAGGGTCGCGACGGGATCGCGGTCGACCGGCACGGCCAGCTCGCCGACCAGCCGCAGCCCGTCGGCGGTGTGCAGCTGCAGGGGCGCGCGCAGGGCCGGCAGCACGGTCGATGCCCGGATCTCGCCCGGCCCGCCGTACGTGCCGAGGTGGTGGTCGGTCACCAGGCTCGGTCAGCTGTAGTCGCGGAAACCACGGCCCGCCTTGCGACCGAGGTACCCCGCCACCACGAGCTGCTCGAGCAGCGGAGCGGGCGCGAAGCCCGGCTCCCGGAACTCGAGGTAGAGGGTGCGCTGGATCGCCAGCGAGACGTCCAGCCCGACGACGTCGAGCAGGTCGAACGGCCCCAGCGGGTAGCCGCAGCCCACCACCATCGCGCTGTCGATGTCCTCGACGCTGGCGTAGTGCGCCTGCAGCATCTTCACCGCGTCGTTGAGATACGGGAACAGCAGCGCGTTCACGATGAACCCCGCGCGGTCGCCACACTCGACAGCATGCTTGCCGGCGCGGTCGCAGAGGGCCCGCGCGGTGGCCACGACGTCGTCGGCCGTGGAGACGGTGCGCACGACCTCGACCAGCTTCATGACCGGAGCCGGGTTGAAGAAGTGGAGCCCGACGACGTCGGCAGGGCGGCCGGTCGCGGCGGCCAGGTCGACCACCGGCAACGACGACGTCGTGGTGGCGAGGACGGCGCCGGGCTTGCAGATCTCGTCGAGCGTCGAGAACAGCGCCTGCTTCACCGACAGCTCTTCGACGACCGCCTCCAGAACGACGTCACGGTCGGCCAGGTCGTCGAGCCTTGCCGAGCCGATGATCCGCGCCAGCGCGGCGTCGCGGTCGGCCTGGTCGAGCTTGCCGCGCATGACGGCCTTGTCCAGCGACCGCGCGACCGCCGCTCGCACCCGGGCGACCTTCTCGTCGCCGCGGGCGACGTAGCGCACGTCGAGTCCGGCCTTGGCGAGCACCTCAACGATCCCGACCGCCATCGTGCCGGAGCCGACGACGCCGACCTTCTCGACCGTACGGCCTGTCTGTGATCCATCACGCACGGTCGGCGTCAGGTCGTCGTCGACGACGGTCGGCGAGTCCGGCTCCGCGTAGCTGTAGAATCCGCGGCCGGTCTTGCGGCCACGCAGGCCGGCGGTGACCATCTGCTTGATGATCGGCGCGGGGGCGTGCAGGCGGTCCCGCGACTGGCGGTACATCGTGTCGAGGATCTCGTACGCCGTGTCGAGCCCGATCAGGTCGAGCAACGCGAGCGGACCCATCGGGTAGCCGCAGCCGAGCCGCATGGCCGCGTCGATGTCCTCGCGGGTCGCGTAGTGCGACTCGAACATCGACACCGCGTGGTTGAGGTAGCCGAACAGCAGCGCGTTGGCGATGAATCCTGCCTTGTCACCGATCACCACCGGCACCTTGCCGAGCCGGCCGGCCAGCGCCTCGATGTCGCTGACCACCTCCGGCTCGGTCACGACGGTGCGGATGACCTCGACGAGCTTGAGCACCGGCGCGGGGTTGAAGAAGTGCATGCCGACGACCTTCGACGGCCGACTGGTTGCCACCGAGATCTCAGTCACCGACAGCGAGGACGTGTTGGTGGCGAGGATCGTGTCCGGCCGGCAGATCTTGTCGAGGCTGGCGAAGATCTCCTGCTTGAGATCGAGGTGCTCGGGCACTGCCTCCACGACCATGTCGACGTCGGCCAGGTCCTCGATCGAGGTGGAGAACGTCACCCGGCCGACCAGCGCGTCCCGGTCGGCCTCGCTGAGCTTGCCGCGGGCCACCGCCCGGTCGGTGGAGTGACGCAGGTGACCGCGGCCACGCTCCAGCGACTCCTCGGTGGGCTCGACGCCAACCACCCGCAGCCCCTCGCGCGCGAAGACCTCGACGATGCCGGCGCCCATCGTTCCCAGGCCGACGACCCCGACCGTGCTGAACTCACGTCCCATGACCGGGAATCCTCCCAGGGGCCGTGCCGGGAAGAACCGGTGGGTCGGCTAGCGTCTGCCGCCGTGCGCCTGGTCATCGCGACGTGCACGGTCGACTACGTCGGCCGCCTCACCGCCCACCTCCCGACCGCGACCCGGCTGATCCTGGTCAAGGCCGACGGCTCGGTGTCGGTGCACGCCGACGACCGCGCCTACAAGCCC
The DNA here is from genome assembly GCA_050743225.1 of Actinomycetes bacterium. Lineage (GTDB taxonomy): Bacteria > Actinomycetota > Actinomycetes > JACCUZ01 > JACCUZ01 > JBOGDX01. Next base: position 2,986 of record JBOGDX010000458.1, read on the forward strand.
CTGAAC
>JBOGDX010000459.1:0-2941 GCA_050743225.1 Actinomycetes bacterium
GTCGTCGACGCCATCGCGTCGACGCGCACCGGTGGCATGGACCGGCCGGTCGACGATGTCGTCATCGAGACCGTCCAGGTCGACCGGCGCGACGCCTGACCGCCCGCACTTCGTGACCGAGCAGCCGCCCGTCGCCGGGCCCACCGCGGCGGAGCCGGCTACCTGCTACCGGCACCCGCAGCGCGAGGCCCACATCCGGTGCACCCGGTGCGAGCGGCGCATCTGCCCCGACTGCATGATCCCGGCCTCGGTGGGGTTCCAGTGCCCCGAGTGCGTGCATGAGGGCCACAAGGGCGTACGCCAGGGCCGCACCCTGTTCGGCGGCCAGGTCACCGACGATCCCGGCTGGGTCAGCAAGGTCCTCATCGCCATCAACGTCGTGGCCTTCGTGGCGCAGCAGGTGTCCGACGAGGTGACGCGACGCTTCTTCGACGTCGGGCTGGCCCTCGACCCGGTGACCGGCGAGACGTTCGGCGTCGCGGATGGGGAGGTCTACCGGCTGCTCACGTCGGCGTTCCTGCACGGCGGGGTCTTCCACCTGCTGCTGAACATGTACGCCCTGTTCGTCTTCGGGCCGCAGCTCGAGGGCGCGCTCGGCAGGGTCCGGTTCTCGGCGGTGTACGTCGTGTCGGCGCTGGGCGGCAGTGCGCTCTCCTACGCGTTCAGCGCGCCCAACCAGCCCTCCCTCGGTGCGTCCGGCGCGGTGTTCGGGCTGCTCGGGGCGTACCTGGTGATCAGCCGCCGGCTGCGCCGTGACACCACGCCGGTGCTGGTGCTGCTGGCCATCAACTTCGGCTACGGGTTCCTCGTCCCCCGCATCGACTGGCGAGCGCACCTCGGTGGGCTGGTCGCCGGGGCCCTCGTCGCGGTGGCGCTCGCCTACGCACCGAAGGCTCGCCGGGGCGCCGTCCAGGCGGCTGGTGCGGCGGCCGTGCTGCTCGTGGTGGTCGCCCTGGTGGCCTGGCGGACCGCCGAGCTGACGTAGACTCGGTGGTTACCGGTCGGTAACTTCTGCGAGGAGCTGTCATGTCGCGGTCCCGTGACGCGGTCATCGTCGACGCCGTGCGCAGCCCGGTGGGAAGGCGGGACGGCGGCCTTTCCGGCGTACACCCGGTCGACCTCTCGGCGCACGTGCTGCAGGCCTTGGCGGAGCGCACCGGCCTCGACCCGGCCTTGGTCGACGACGTCGTGTGGGGGTGCGTGTCGCAGACCGGCGAACAGGCCGTGAACGTCGGGCGCAACGCCGCCCTCGCCGCCGGGTGGCCCGAGGACGTCGTCGGCGTCACGATCGACCGCCAGTGCGGGTCGTCGCAGCAGGCGGCCGCCTTCGCCGCGGCCGGGGTGATCGCGGGACAGTACGACGTCGCCGTGGCCGGCGGGGTCGAGTCGATGAGCCGCGTGCCCATGCTGTGCACCGTGACCCAGGGCCCCGGCGTGCCGTTCGGCCCGCGGATGCTGGAGCGGTACCCCGACGGGCTGGTGCCGCAGGGCGTGAGCGCCGAGATCATCGCCGAACGGTGGTCCTTGTCCCGCACGGCACTCGACCAGATCGCGGTCCGGTCGCACGCCAACGCCGCGGCGGCCGCGGACTCGGGCGCCTACGACGGCGAGCTCGTGCCGGTCGGAGACGTGACTGCCGACGAGGGCATTCGGCGCGGCACCGATCTCGAGACGCTGGCCGGTCTGCGGACCGTCTTCCGCGAGGACGGAGTCGTGACGGCCGGCAACTCCTCGCAGATCTCCGACGGCGCCGCCGCCCTGCTGGTCACCACCTCAGAGATGGCCGCCCGGCACGGCTGGACGCCGATTGCCCGCTTCCACTCCTTCGCCACTGCCGGCGTCGACCCGGTCACCATGCTGACGGCGCCCATCCCGGCGACGAAGCGGGTCCTGGACCGCGCGGGGCTGCGGCTGGACGAGATCGGTGCCGTCGAGGTCAACGAGGCGTTCGCGTCGGTGGTCGGCGCCTGGCTGGCCGAGACCGGGGCCGACCCGGCTCGGGTCAACCCGTGCGGGGGCGCGATCGCGCTTGGGCATCCGCTCGGCGGCTCCGGCGCGCGGCTGATGACCACCCTCGTCCACCACATGCGGGCCACCGGGTCCCGCTACGGGCTGCAGACGATGTGCGAGGGCGGCGGCATGGCCAACGCCACCGTCCTCGAGCTGCTCTGACCCGCCGACCCAGCGGTTGTCCACACTGGGGATAACTGGTGTGGACGACTTACAGCCGTGTGTTTCCGCAGGTTAGGGCGCTGGACAGGCGAACGTCACCCGTTGGACGTCCGGGCGTCACTTCCAGCGCGTGGACAGCACGAAGCCGACCATGATCAGCCCGAACCCGATACCCATGTTCCACAGACCTATGCCGGCGATCGGGTACTCGGTCTGGGTCACGTAGTAGACGACCACCCAGAGCAGCCCGACGATGAAGCACGCGATCATCAGCGGGACGAGCCAGCGCGGGCTGCCGATGCGGACCGCGTCGCTGCGCTCCTTCGGCGGGGTGAACGCGAAGCGGCGGCGGATGCGGGACTTGGGCACCGGTCTCTCCTCCTGGGCGCCGGGGTGGGTGACCGGCAGCGGTTGGTACGTCGGGGTGGCGCGCCCGGACGGCACCTCGGGCGGCCCCGGTCGTCGGTTAGCGTACGGGCGTGAGCCGCTGACCAGCGTAGACCGCCCGCCGGGCTTGTCCCTGACGACCCGAGCGGACACGGTGCCCACAGGGCGCGATGACGAGCCGGAGGACGAGGAGCGTGCGAGCCACCTGGCGCCTGGCTGCGCCGCTGGCCTTCGCCGCCGCGGGCGCGCTCTTCGCCACCAGCGCCGGAGCCGCCCGGGGAGGGGACCTGCGCGGCGGTCTCCGCAGTGACCTCACCGAGCTGATCCGGGCCGAGGAGCAGCGGGCGGCCGAGGTCGGAGGCCGGGTGGACCGGCTGCGGGC
>JBOGDX010000460.1:0-2939 GCA_050743225.1 Actinomycetes bacterium
CCGCCGCACACAGCTCGTCGAGCAGGGCAGGTGTGTACCCGGCCACCCGGCCCGGCAGCACGAGGGACTCCAGCGCCGACGCCGGGACCTGTGCGCCCTGCAGCTGCTCGATCGCCCGCAGCACACCTTCCACGCCCCGCAGACGACCACCCACCTGCTGCCATGGCGGCAGGAAGGCGGCCAGTGCCTCGGCCGGGACGGGTTCGACTTCCTTGCGGAGGGCGGCGAGCGACCGTCGACGCAGCGTGCGGAGGACTTCGGAGTCACACCACTCCGTCCCCGCTCCGCCCGGCAGGAACTCGCCCTCGACGACCCGTCCCGAGGCTGACAGCCGGGCCAGCGCCTGCCCGACGACCGCCCGACCGAGGCCGAAGCGGTCGGCAACGGCGTGCGCGGTGAACGGCACGTGTGTCCGCGCGTACCGCGCCACGACGTCGCCGACCGGGTCGCGCACCGGCTCGAGGAACGCGTCGGGGATGCCAACGGGCAGTGGCGTGCCGAGGGCGTCGCGCAGCCGTGCCGCGTCCCCGACGGCGGCCCACCGCTCCTCGCCGGCCACCCGGACCCGGATGGCCCGCCGGGTCTCTTCCAGCTCCGCGAGCCACTGCGGCGTCGCTCCACGCTCGACCGCCTCACGCGTGCTCAGCGGGCCGAGCACGCGCAGCAGGTCGGCCACCCCCTCCAGGTCTCTGGCGCTCCTGTCGTCGGAGAGCCGCTGCAGGTCGCGGGCAAGGGCGGCGATGGCCTCCTCGTCGAGCAGGTCGCGCAGCGCGCCGAAGCCCTGTTGGCCGAGCAGCTCGGCGAGCAGCGTCGCGTCCAGGGACAGCGCCTGGGCCCGGCGCTCGGCCAGCGGCGAGTCGCCCTCGTACAGGAACTGCGCGACGTAGCCGAACAGCAGGGACCGCGCGAACGGCGATGGCTGCGCGGTCTCGACCTCGACGAAACGCACCCGGCGTTCCCCGACCTCCCGCATCAGGGCGGCGAGCCCGGGCACGTCGAAGACGTCCTGCAGGCACTCGCGCATCGTCTCGAGTACGACGGGGAAGGAGCCGTACTCGCTAGCCACCGAGAGCAGCTGGGCGGAGCGCTGGCGCTGCTGCCACAACGGGGTGCGCCGGCCGGGGTTGCGCCGGGGCAGCAACAGTGCCCGGGCCGCGCACTCGCGGAACCGGGACGCGAACAGCGCCGACCCGCCGACCTCGGCCGTGACCAGCGGCTCCACCTCGTCGGGGTCGAGCACGGCGAGCTCGGCCCCGTGGGGTGCGTGCCCGTCGTCGGTCGCCATGTCGATCTCGGTGTCGGGCAGCCGCAGCACGATGCCGTCGTCGGAGTGCATCGCCTGCACGTCGGCGCCGTAGCGCTCACGGAGCCGGGCGGACACCACCAGCGCCCACGGGGCGTGCACCTGCGCGCCGTACGGCGAGTGGATCGCCACCCGCCAGTCGCCGAGCTCGTCGCGGAACCGCTCCACCACGATCGTGCGGTCATCGGGCAGGTGGCCGGTGGCCTCCCGCTGCTCGGCGAGGTAGGCCAGCAGGTTGTCGGCCGCCCACTCGTCGAGGCCGCTGGCGAGCACGCGTTCGCGGGCGGCGGCGGGCGTCAGTGCGCCGAGCTCCCGGGTGAAGGCCCCGAGCGCCCGACCCAGCTCGACCGGCCGGCCGAGCGCGTCACCGTGCCAGAACGGCAGCCGCCCCGGCTGGCCGGGCGCCGGTGTGACCAGCACCCGGTCGTGGGTGATGTCCTCGATGCGCCACGACGTGGAGCCGAGGGTGAACACGTCGCCGACCCGCGACTCGTAGACCATCTCCTCGTCCAGCTCACCGACCCGGCTCTGCTTCTCTCCAACGAGAAAGACACCGAAAAGGCCGCGGTCGGGGATCGTCCCGCCACTCGTGACCGCGAGCCGCTGCGCGCCGGGCCGACCCGTGAGGGTGCCGCCGACCCGGTCCCACACGAGGCGCGGCCGCAGCTCGGCGAACTCGTCGGATGGGTAGCGGCCGGCGAGCATGTCGAGCACGGAGTCGAACGCGGACCGAGGCAGCGAGGCGTAGGGCGCGGCCCGGCGCACGACGTCGTACAGCACCTCAACGTCCCACTCGTCGAGGGCGACCATCGACACGACCTGCTGGGCGAGCACGTCCAGCGGGTTGCGCGGGTAGCGGGTCGACTCGATCGCGCCGTCGCGCATCCGCTCGGCGACGACAGCGGTCTGCACGAGGTCCCCGCGGTACTTGGGGAAGATCACGCCGCGGGAGACGGCGCCGACCTGGTGCCCGGCCCGGCCGACGCGTTGCAGCCCGCTGGCGACCGAGGGCGGTGACTCCACCTGGACGACGAGGTCGACCGCACCCATGTCGATGCCCAGCTCGAGCGACGACGTGGCGACGACGGCAGGCAGCCGCCCTGCCTTGAGTGCCTCCTCGATCTGGGCGCGCTGCTCCTTGGAGACCGAGCCGTGGTGGGCACGCGCGATCTCGGGGACCGTGCCGTCCACCGGGCGCCCCGCGGAGGACCCGGCCTGCGCCATGAGCTGTGCGGGGGTGAGCGACCCCGGCTCGGGCAGTGCCTCACCCGTTGTCCGCTCGTAGTGGATCTCGTTGAGCCGGGCGCACAGGCGCTCGGCGAGCCGGCGCGAGTTGGCGAACACGATCGTCGAGCGGTGCGCCGAGATCAGGTCGACGATCCGCTCCTCGACGTGCGGCCAGATGGAGGTGGCGGCCCCGCCGGGCCCCTCTTCGGTGGCCTGCCCGAGCTCGCCGAGGTCCTCGACCGGGACCACCACCTCGAGCTCGACGGTCTTGGCGGCGGGCGGCTGCACCACCTCGACCTCGTGCCGGCCGCCGAGGAAGCGGGCGACCTCCTCGACGGGGCGGACGGTGGCCGACAGCCCTACCCGCTGCGCGGGCCGGTCGAGCAGCTGGTCGAGCCGCTCGAGGGAC
>JBOGDX010000461.1:0-2927 GCA_050743225.1 Actinomycetes bacterium
GGGTGTGGCCTACTCGACAGCCGACGAGCGGCACCTGCTCAACGTGCCCGCCGACGGCATGTCGGCCCACCCCGACGACTCCGGGCACTTCCTGAGCTGGCTCCGCCGGAAACACCCGCGCGCGGAGAGCTCGACCTTCGCCGCCCGCAGCTCTTACGGCCGCTACCTGCACGACACCTTGTGTGCGGCGGTGGCTGCGGCTCCGGCGGTGACAATCGAGCACGTACGAGGGCGGGTTGCTGCGCTCGACGCGACGTCCTCGGGGGTCACGGCGCAGATGACCGATGGGGTGGTCCGCGAGGCACAGGCTGCTGTGCTCGCGCCTGGTGTGCAGCCCCCGGGGATCGACTGGGCGCCGGCCGCATTGCGCTCGTGCCCCCGGTTCGTGGCGGATCCGTGGGCGCCGGGGGCTCTCGACCAGATCAAGGCCGACGAGGATGCCCAGGCGGTGCTGCTCGTCGGCACGGGCCTCACGGCCGTCGACGAGGCCCTGGCTGCCGACCGACCGGGACGCGTCCTGCACGCGATCTCCCGACGCGGCGCGCTGCCGCGATCGCACTCGCGCCGCGCCGCGGCGCCGGCGCCGCCCGAGGTACTGCGGTTCCAGCACGAGATCCGGGCTCGGGTTCGATCGGCGCCACCGACGGCGGAAGCGTTGGCTGCTCAGGTTTCCGACGCCCTGAGCGAGAGCACCGACCGCCATGGCGACTGGCGGTGGGGCCTCGACGCGCTCCGGCCACTGACGCAGGACCTGTGGGCGCGGCTGCCCACCGCCGAGAAGGCCGAGCTGCTCGCGACCACTGGCGCCTGGTGGGACGTACACCGGCACCGCATGGCCCCCGACGCAGCCGCAGCGGTGGGCCGGATGCGCACCGCCGGCCGGCTCTAGGTCAGCTCCGACGAGGTGCTCGCAGTCGAGGACCGCACGACGTACGTCCTCGTGTCGTTGGCCTCCGGCCGCCGCCTCCCGGTCCAGTGGGTGGTCAACTGCACCGGGCCGCGGACCGGTACGCACTGCGGTGGCGATGGCTTGGTGCGCCAGCTGCTGCAAGCCGGTCTCGCGTCCGCGGGCCCGCTCGGCATGGGGCTGGCGACGGCCGACGGCCGGCTGATCGGCGCCTGGCGATCAACGGACGCACCGATCTGGACGCTGGGGTCCACTCGCCGCGGCGAGCTCTGGGAGTCGACGGCCGTCCCGGAGATCCGCGCGCAGGCCGACCAGATTGCCCAGGCGGTCCTCGCCCAGCCGGCCGAAGACGGACGACCGCCGGCCCGGCCGGTGCGCGACCTCATGGGCCTGCGGCTCAGCACCTCGGCAGCCGCCGGAGCAGCTTTCGACCGGGGTCTCGACGCCGTCATGCGGCTGCGGTCCAGCGCTGACGCCGCCTTCGCCGAGGCTGTCTCGCTCGACCCCGGCTTCGCCCTCGGCCACGCGGCACTGGCCATGCTGGGGCATGAGGGCGGAGCCGACGTCGACGTCGCCGCTGCGCTGTCCCGTGCCATCGACGCTGTGCAACACCGTGCGACCGAACGGGAGCGGAGCATGGTCGCTGTCGTGGCCGCCTGCATCGGTGACTGTCAGGGAAGCGGAGCGCGCGCGCTCCTCACGCACGTACGGCGCCACCCGCGCGACGTCCTCGCGGTCAGCGCCGCAGTCCCCACCATCGCCTTCTCGGGTGTCACCGACGTGCAGCAGGAGTCCGGGAGCTGGTCGAAGGCTTGACGAGCGCCTACGGCGACCACTGGTGGCACCGGTCGCTGCTCGCCTTCGTTCGCCAGGACCAGGGCCGCTACGACGAGGCGGGGACGCTTGGCGAGCACGTTCTTGCCCAGCAGGCCGACTCCGGACATGCGGTTCACGCGCTGACGCACGTCTACTACGAGACGGGGGCCCACTCGCGAGGGTTGAGCTGGCTGGACGCCTGGTTGACCACCTGTGGCCGATCTGCCAACCACCGGGCGCACTTCTCATGGCACGCCGCCCTGCACGAGCTCTCCCTCGCCGACCTGGCCGGCGTGCGGTCGAGGTACCACGCGCAGCTGGCACCGCCCCGGGTTTCCGCGGTGCGGTGCCTCGTCGACTCCGCGTCGCTGCTGTGGCGATGTCGACTCGCGGACATGTGGCCTGGCCGACTGCCCGTCGCCGACGTGCTCGAGCACGCCGGGCCGGCGCTGTTGAGCCGGCCGGAAACTCCCTTCACCGGTCTCCACGCTGCGTTCGCGCTCGCTGCGGCACACGGTGGCCCGGGACTGGCGCGCCTTCGGGACCGGCTCAGCCGCGATGCCGGCGCTGTGCAGCGCGACGTCCTCGTCCCGCTCTGCGACGCCTTGATGGCGATGCTCGACCAGCAGTGGAAGCTGGCCGCCACCCTGCTACGCCCGCTGCGTGTCCCGCTGGTGGGGATCGGAGGCAGCGCCGCGCAGCGAGAGATCGTGGAGGAGACGCTGCTGTTCTGCCTCGTCCCTGCGCCGGCGAGCCGCGCTGACACCGGTCAGGCCGTCTGGCAGCTAGGGCACCAGAACAGGTTGCGCGCGTCCATGACCGCCGCTGCCACCGGAGTGCCGCAGACCCGGCACGGCAGGCCGGTACGGCGGTAGACGTAGTGCGCGTCCTCGGGTCGCACCCGGCCGCCCCGCGAGCGGTCGGCCGGTCGCGTCGTCACGATCCGCCCGGCCCTCAGGCCGATCTTCATCAGCGCGACCAGGTCGGCCCACAGCAGGTCGAACTGCGCCCGGCCGACCGAGTGCCCCGGCCGGTACGGCGACAGCCGCGCCCGGAACAGCACCTCTGCGCGGTAGACGTTGCCGACGCCGGCGACGACTGCCTGGTCCATCAGCAGCTGACCGACGGGCACCCGGCTGCGACTGAGCCGGGCCCAGGCCAGGTCGGCGGCGGGACGCCGCCGCAGCGGGTCGGGGCCCAGCCT
>JBOGDX010000462.1:0-2927 GCA_050743225.1 Actinomycetes bacterium
CCGATTTCTACGGGCACTGCGCCTCCTACGGCCGCTTGGCGGCGGCGCTCGAGGATCGCCAGGCCCTGATCGGCCCCATGACGGAGGAGGAGCTACGGCGGGCGATCGAGCGGCCCGCCGAGCGAGCCGGGCTCGTGCTCGAGCCGGGCCTCGCGGAAGGCATCCTCCGCGACATCGTGGGGGAGCCGGGCGCCCTGCCGCTGCTCTCGCACAGTCTGCTCGAGACCTGGAAGCGGCGCAGCGACCGGATGCTCACGCTGCTCGGCTACCTGCAGTCCGGGGGCGTCCGCGGCGCGATCGCGAAGACGGCGGAGACGGTGTACCGGGAGGCGCTCACGCCCGAGCAGCAGACGCTGGCCCGCAACATCTTCCTGCGCCTGACCGAGCTCGGCGAGGGGACGGAGGACACCCGCCGCCGCGTTCGCCTCGGCGAGCTGACGCCGCGACGCGAGCAGGCCGCGGACGTGGAGGAGGTTTTGCGGGTGCTCGTCGATGCTCGGCTCGTCACGACAGGCGAGGGCACGGTCGAGGTCGCCCACGAGGCGCTCATCCGCCACTGGCCGACCCTCAGGACTTGGCTGGACGAGGATCGAGAGGGAAGGCTCGTCCACCGGCGCCTGACCGAGGCTGCGCAGGAGTGGGAGGCGCTCGGCAAGGAGCCAGGAGCCCTCTACCGCGGGACGCGCCTGGCGGCGGCCGCCGACTGGGCGGAGCGGCACGACGACGAGCTCAACGAGCTCGAGCGCGAGTTTCTCAGCGCCGCCCGGGAGGCCGAGCTCAGCGAGGTCGAGGCGACCAAGAGGCGCAATCGGCGGCTCCGCGTGCTGGTCGCCGCGCTCGCGGTGTTCCTCCTCGGCGCGCTCGCCGCGGGCGCGTTCGCGCTCGTTCAGCGAGGAAACGCACGGGACGAGGCCGAACGGGCGGAGCTACAGGCCCGCGTCGCGTCAGCGCGGGAGCTGGCCTCCGCGGCAGTGGCCAACCTGGACGTGGACCCTGAGCGGAGCATCCTGCTTGCCCGGAAAGCGGTTGACGCCACGTGGGAGACAGGCCGCACGACGGTACCCGAGGCGGAGGAGGCCCTCCACCGAGCCCTCCGACGGTCGCGACTCGTGCTTTCCGTTCCGCAGGGTGGCGGCCTCGCGGTGAGCCCGGATGGCCGCCGGTTCGCGACGACGGGCCAGGACGGCTCGGCGACCGTGTGGAAGACGGCCACCGGCGATCGCCTGTTACGTCTTCGCGGGCACGACGGAGCGGTTACCGGCATCGCCTTCAGCCGCGACGGCTTCCGCGTGGCCACGACCGGTTCGGACAAGACCGTGCGGGTGTGGGACGCCGGGAGCGGCCGACAGATCCGAACCCTGCGCGGTCACCGGAAGGCGGTCCTGGGCCTGTCGTTCAGCCCCGACGGGCGGTGGCTGGCCACGAAGGGCAGCGATGCCACGGTGCGGATCTGGAACGTCGCCGCGGGGACGCAGGAGATGGTGCTGAGGGGTCCCGCCGGTGAGGACTTCGACGCCCTGGGTCCGCCCTCCAGTCCCGCCTTCAGCCCTGACGGCTCCCGCGTCGCCAGCGGCGGGTGGGGCACGAAGGCCACGATCTGGAACCTCGCCACCGGGAAGATCGCACTGGTCCTGCCTGGCCATAGATGGCAAGTGACGGGGGTCGCCTTCAGCCCGGACGGCCGTCACGTCGCTACCGCGACGTACGACGGGACCGCGAGGACCTGGGACGCCGAGTCGGGAGAGGAGCTCGCCAACTTCACCGGCCATACCGGCGAACTCCTCTCCGTCGCCTACAGTCGCGACGGGAGCCGCCTCGCCACCGCGGGGAACGACGCGACCGCGCGCGTGTGGGACGCCGCAACAGGCAAGCACCTGCTGACGCTCGCCGGGCATAGCACCGGAGTCGGGCACGTGGCGTTCACTCCGAAGGGTGACCGGCTGCTGACAGCGGGCTTGGACGGGACCACCCGGCTGTGGGACGTCAGTCCGACCGGGGGCCGGGACTGGTTGACCGTTCCCGGACCGTCGTTCCGCATGGGAGGCGTCGCCTTCAGCCCGGATGGGAAGAGTTTCGCGGTGCCAGAGCAGCTCACCGGCGTCGCGATCAGAGACGCCCAGACAGGGGAGAAGCTGATCACCCTGAAGGGCCACGAAGGGATCATCGCCCGCATGGTCTTCAGCCCCGACGGCACCAGGCTGGCGGCCGCCGACGGCACCGGAGTGACCAGGTCTAGGGCGAACTGGACGGTTCCGATCTGGGACGTGACGACGGGGGAGCTGCTCCTGACACTTACCGGCCACAAGGACGATGTACCGATGGTGGCGTTCAGCCCCGACGGCCGGCACCTCGTGACGAGCAGCTACGACGGGACCCTGCGGCTATGGGACGCCGCCACCGGCAGGCAAGAACGTGTGCTGAAGGTGGGTGCAGACGCATTTGGCCTCGGCTTCAGCCCTGATGGCCGCGCTCTGCTTGCGGGCATAGGCCTCAAAGGAGTGGTCACGATCTGGGACGCCGAGACGCTCGAGAAGCGTGGCGAACTTCGTGGCCACACGGACTTCATCCAGGACCTCGCCTTCGGGCCCGATGGGCGCGTCGTCACCGCCAGCGGGGATGGCACGGCGAAGATCTGGGATCTCCGGTCGCGTCGGGAGCTGGCGACGCTCCGGGGACATAGCGGACTGGTGCTCGGCGTGTCGGTGACGCCCGATGGCAGCCGCATCGCGACGTCCAGCGCCGATGGCACCGCCAAGCTGTGGGACGCAGCGACCGGACGTGAGCTTCTCACCCTGTTCGGGCATGACCGCATCGTCCATACGGTGAAGATCAGTGCCGACGGCCGCCTTCTGGCCACTGCCAGCGGCGACGGAACGGTCGCCCTCCACCTTCTCCCGATCGACGAGCTCAGGAAACTGGCTCGCGAG
>JBOGDX010000463.1:0-2923 GCA_050743225.1 Actinomycetes bacterium
GGTGAATATCGAGCCCTCCTACGATGCGCATCAGGACCTCCTCCAGCTCCTGCACCGAAACCTGCACCACGTGCAGATCTTTCTCCGAGCGGAGGGGGTCCGTCATATGTCATCTATCGATCGTTCCTCGGTGATCGGCATCAACGACCTAAACGGCGCACCAGCAGCCCCTCGGTCCTTCCGCCTGCATCCGTCCAATCACATTGCGACAATGGATGCATGCATGATGAGGGCGGGTCTGCGGAGGTCGGTGAGACGCAGCGTGAGATGACCCAGGAGCAGATCTGGCAACTGCTGCTGGAAACTCGCGAAGGGGCCGAGGTCGGGCAGATAGTGGCCGCGATGCGACCACAGCGTGACGTGCTTGGGCGCCAACTCGACCTTTGGCTTGAACTGCTAGTGGCCAACCTCCTCCAGAACACGGCGGAGGCCGCCCGCCCCCTCGCGGAAGCGCAGGCCGAACGCCGAACACGGGGCAACCTGGACAGCAGGGAACCCGACGACGACGTGCAGTTGACGGCATGGCGCGTAGCCGACGGCACCCCGGCGGAACGTGACATCGCGGCATGGCGCACTGCGGGCTGGCCCGAGTCCATCTTGCAGCCCTACCGCGAGCAAGACGAAGGCCCGGCGCTCACGTTCGCTCACCGGATCATGGACGCCGCCGTGGACCACCTTCGCGGCGTCGCAGTTCTCATGGGTGACGGCCGCGTGGATCGACCGCCACTCGCGCTCAGCCGCGTAGTACTCGATGCCGCGGCGCACCTGCATCACGTGTTGAAGCCAAGGCTTGACCCCGAGGAACGCATCGTCCGCGTCCTCAACGAGACGCTCGCCCGGGTGGGCGAGGACTTCCGTGCTGCGATGCGGGGGGAGGATCAAGTGCGCATGGGTGAGGCGGCGGAAGAGATTACTGCCATCCTGGACGCGGTCGGCTCCCGGCGAAAGACGCAATGGAACCGTGACCGCGCGACGATTCCCTTCATCGGCGAGAAGCCGACTTATACGTCCAAGATGATCGAAGACTTGCTCGGAGCCGGCAGCATGTGGAACGACCTGTCCGGAGTCGTCCACAACAAGGAGGACGACGGCTGGCGCATTATGCTCGGGCTCACGCTCGGCATCGAAAACCCTCACAAGGGCCAATACATCGCCCTGCACTCGCTGGGCGCGGTTATCGGCATCGTCACGTTGACGGATGTGATCGCGGCCTATACGGACTGGGACCTGTCCGCCACGCGCGAGACGAATGAGCAGCTGAGCACCCTCTGGGCCGCGGGCGCGGGGATGATGGACGGCACGTACCAAGAGCGTGTGCAACAGCAGCGCCGCGACGACGGGTCTACGCAACGCCTCGCCCGGGAGTTCGCGCTGGCCGTCAGGCAGGTCGAGTCGGGGAGAGGTACCCCGCCCGCCATATGACGGTGAGAAGAGTTGGCAATACCGATCGGCTCCCGACTCAGGCTCGCGCAAAGGGGCACCAGTCACCGACCTCGCGATGCCCGCCCTTCCACCGCGAGGTCGACACCCCTTCAAAGGATCTGCTCAACGAGCGAGACGTCATTCAGAACAACGGTCTCAAACCGTCGACCGAGATCGGTTCTACCTATCGCGTCGCACCAGGCTTTGTCGGCGACCACCACATCGCAGTAGACGATCGCGGAGCAGAGGGCTCGCAGATCGTTCAGGTCGTGAGTGCTGAAACCTTGGGCAGGGTTCTGGAAACGTACGCGGCGGAGCTCGGTGAGCGTCCAGATCGTTGGGATCGCCTCGACCAGCCTTTCAAGGCCTTCAGCACCGATCGCCGCGAACTCTTCGGGCGTCACGTCGGCGCCGATCAGCACGGGAATGATGTCGGCCTGGAAATCGCTCAGGGCCTGGACCCGGAACCGGCTGCGACGATCCGTCGTGTCAGTCTTCCAGACTGCGAGACGAGCCGCCGCGGCGGACTGGTGCCGGGAAAATCGTTCGGCTGCCTCATGCCGCTCTCGCTCCTGTTCCTCGAAACGGCTCTCCCCCACGCCTGCCAAGATCGAGAACTCCCGCCAGACCTCTCCCGATGAGTCGACGTCGTCCTGAGCCTGTTTCTCGACTGCGAACGCATGCGCGACTCCTCGGCCCCACGGCTGGACGGCGGCCACCTGGGGCGGCTTGCTGAAGATCAGCCTCAGCGCATGTCCGATCTCCTGACACCACAGGTGACGTGCAGGGCTCATTGTCAGGAGCCTCGAGAAGCGCATCATCTCCGCTGCAAGTCGGCGGCGGCGCAGTGCATCGGCCTGGCGCCACGTCTCCAAATAGTGCACCGACGAGAGTGGGCAGGAGAGCTGATCTGCCGCCACTGCCGCGAGGAGTCGCTGCCTCAATGCCGCGTCTTCCGGGGTGCCCTTCTCCAGTCCTGCCCTGGCCAGTTTCACGTAGACGAACTGGTCGAGATAGGCGATGAGACCCGGCCGCCGTTGCGAGGCACCTGCGTCGTCGGTCTCCATCCCTAGATCATCGCTACTCTCGAACCGGAGGACCAAGAACCGCGGCGCTGCCTCGCCGACATCGACAGCGAGTAGTGCCACTCGATGCCCCATCCACCGCTGAGCGATCGTGCATGCAGGTCGACCAAGACACGACACATGCGCGGCGAGGCGCAGCCGAACAACCGTGGTCCCCGGCAGGTCAGGCGCACCCCGTCGGCCCTCGACTGGCGTCGATCGGCTCGTGGGCGATGAGCCCTACCCGCGACCGGTGCAGTTCTTGCCCGATGGCCGGCGTGTCGCGGCTCCATCCAGCCACCCGACGCGGTGGGTCCCTGTCAACCCATGAGCTGTCTAACATAGCCGTCATTACAAACCGGTAGCCGCCGACCTTCTTCGTTCGCGCTAGTGCCGGTCGAGCAAGATCACGGTCCGCAAAAAGTCCGCACTTGGTC